>JBIKSN010000089.1:0-10380 GCA_044348585.1 Flavipsychrobacter sp. | reverse complement strand
GGGGTTGAAATTGTTGGAATGGCGTCGAGGTAAATCTTACTTTGATTATACAGATTATGAGCGGTGCCGGTTAGCTGTTCGCCAATAGATTCTGCGTCCTGCATGTGATTGCCTGCGCCGTCGTTATTGTCGGCGACCAGAGTGGCAGCAAGGCGCCATGGGCCGAGGGTTTCGGGTGCTTTGTAGCCAATGATCTTATTAACAATAGCATCAGCATCAGCAACAGAACGGGCTGGCAGTCGACCGATACCGAGGTCTAGCGCATTGAGTAATGGGCTTTCTTCTATGTTCTCGTTATCATCGAGAAATCCATAGAAATCGTCGGTAGAAAAGCTGTTCAGAGAATAGTTTGATTCCTGTGATTCAAATACCGGTACGAAATTGGAGTTGTTGGGCAGACGTTGTTTATAGTCGTAAGAGGCGGCACCCAACAGGGTGAGGTAGCGAGGCATCTGTGCGGTATCGGAGCCGGCACGTTTGTAAAACATGCGCACGAAATCTCGGATGGCGCTTATGTCTTGTGCGCCCGATGAAAACTCGTTGTAGATCTGTTCGGGAGTTGCGACAACAACCCGCATTTTGTCCCGGTTACGGTGGTATTCGGCGAGACGCTGTGCTTGTGGCAGAAAGTCTTTGTAGGTTACAATTATATTGTCGACTTGAGTTGTGCCGTGAAGGTTCTGATTAGCGACGGGGCCGGCGTACACGGGTGTGTACAAGTTGGTATTATTGAATGCTGCGAATTCGCGAAGGACCGATGCATCGCGCCCAAAGCTAAGCGTAGAGCCGCTCAACGTGCCATTGATCATGACTGGTACTTGCGGGTCGGTAACGTCCCAAATACGGGTAGAAGAACCCGCGTTCTGCAGGTTATAGTTGATCACTTTTCCCGGACCTATGTTTTCGATATTGCGGAAGCTCATCTGATCTCCGCCCATTACCAGTGGTTTGCGGGCATTCAATTCAATGTAATTCAAGTAACCAACTACTGAAGACGCCGCTGACGAATAGGTTACGTTGACAGATATGGCAGATGAATTCACCGTGACTGTATTTTCAAGGATCTTATGTTGCATGGCAACATTTTCGGTGGTGCCTGAAGGGAAGGTCACAGATCCGAATGGTATGCCGTTTATAGTGACATTATAGCTGCTGCTTCCCGGGCCGGTTGTAGCCAGGTAGGCTTTGCAAAACAGGTTGGATACAGGTGCGCCTAGATTAAAATTGAAATTCTGAGACAGGTTGCCGGATAGCTGATTAAACTGCTCTCCATACCATGTTTTTCCAATGCCACCGGGGTTTGTGAGATCAATGTCATGAACGTCGTAATAGCTATAGTCATTGACATTTATGGTGCCGGTTGCAGGAGCGTTCTCCTGACTGATACGCAGGCCTGGTCCACTGGTGAAAGTGACGAAGTAATAAGCCGTGTCGCTGTATATATTCTTGAGATGATCGAATCGTTTTTTTGCGGTGTCTGCACGCCAGCCCATTGGGCCAACACCGTAAAAAATGGCGTAGTCGCCGGCGTTGAGCACATTATCGCCGTCAGAAACAAGCAGTGCATTCTCTCGGAGATCTGTCGGGCGGGAAACGTAATTGGCTTCAGAGAGCATGTTGCCGCCATTTCCGAAAACGCGGATGTTGGCCGGGTTAACCGTCGATGGATCTACACCCAGCGATTTGACAAAGTCGGCATCGATCTTGTGAAACCCGGTATTGGTGATACCGATCTTGTACCATGTGCCACTTGCCAGCACAGATTGAGTGACATCACCGGTAGGTTTTGATGCTGTCTGTGGTGCAGTGGTCGTTGAAGGCTTTTCGCTGATGGTAAGTTCCAGTTCGCTGATAATGAGTGCTTTGCCATCAGCGTCTTTCGAATATGCGGGAACGCGTATCACCGCGAAGGGACGTTTGCGCTCCATGCCTATCGTTACTTCCGTTTTCTTATTGCCGGCGGGCGCAACATCTTTCGGCAGTTCGCCTATGGAGTTAAACGAGGCTACCTTGACAGACACCTCAGGTGCCTGAAAATGTTGCAGCCAAACTTTCTTCACGAAATAACCATCGTGTACCCGGTCTGGTGTAACTTTAACATTCTCAGTTTGCGCAGCAGCGTGAAAAAAGTTGAGAGAACCGAGCACAGCACATAGGGCAGGAACTATTTTTTTCATTTGTCAGACAGAATTTTTTTCCGGAGCGTCCGGACGTTAATCAAAATTAAGGAAATGTCCGTTTGAGGATTCAGTCGTCACCTCTTTAGGCTTGTTAAATTAATTAACGTAGATATTTTTGATATATTATAAGGTGTGGAAACAAAAATTCTGAAATTTTTAAGAGAAAGGGGGTAAAAACTTGAAAATTTAAAAAGAATGAGGTATCATTGTAACTGCTTTTACAAGAAGACCAGCAAAAAAGAGTAAATTTTTTAGCGAAGATTATGAAAAGAAAACTCATAGGCATCGGCCTGATTTGCATTGGAGCGGCAACGTTGTTTTCCGCATGCGCACCACGCTCACAAAAGAAGGGCAAGGGAAATAACCAATCGCGTGTTACAGGCTGGGAGCTCAATAATAGCAACTGGGGCGGTTATGAAGCGAAAGAGTATGAGGGTCAGCCAACTCCGATCGGCATGACTTTCGTTCAGGGCGGCCGTTTTACAATGGGTGCCGTTGACGATGAGATGCCAACCCTTGAGAATAACAGCTTCAGGCGCACCGTTTCAGTTTCTTCATTCTACATGGATGAGACCGAGGTGGAAAACGTTAGCTACCGAGAATATATATATTGGATGAAGCGTACTTACTTCACCGATTATCCTGAGTTGGTGGCTGCTGCAAGGCCCGATGAAACTGTTTGGCGCTCTGCACTCGCTTACAATGAGCCGAACGTAAAATACTATTTCAATACCAATGCATACAACCATTATCCTGTTGTGGGCGTGAACTGGTATCAGGCAATGGATTTCTGTGACTGGCGTTCTGACCGTATGAACGAGGGGCTGCTGATCTACCGTCGTGGTGCGAAGCCAAACGTTAACCAATCCGGTGAAGACGTTTTCACTACCAAATCATATGTTAACTCTCAGTATCAGGGATCTGTAACTACAGTTGACCTGGAACCAAATGGTTCTCACGAGCGTCCTGTTACTTATGAAGACGGTCTTTTCCAGCCTGACTTCCGCCTGCCTACAGAGGCTGAGTGGGAATATGCTGCTCTTGGTCTGATCGGTAACAACCCAAGCCCAGAGAACAAGCGTCGTCGTGGTGAAGAAGTTATCACCGACCGCAACACGTTGCCATGGGGACCAAAGAATACAACACGCTATGGTCTGCACAATCAGTTCCAGGGTGAATTCGAAGGAAACTTCATGCGCGGCAAAGGTGACTACATGGGTGTAGCCGGTGGTCTTAACGATAATGCTGATGGTCCTGCTCCTGTTACTTCTTATCTTCGCAACGCTTTCGGTCTGTACAACATGGCCGGTAACGTGAACGAATGGGTGATGGATACGTACCGTCCTTCGTCACATCTTGATGTGGATGATTATCATCCGTTCCGTGGTAATGAATATCGCAAGACATTGTATCAGGAAGATGGTACGATCGAAGAAAAAGACAGCATCGGTCACATCCCTACGGCTGTACTTACAGATGCTGAAATGCGCAACAACAATCGTTACGAAGTTCGTAGTGGTTTGTTGCACAACTATAAAGACGGTGACAGTCTGTCGCAGGCAGTATATTCTTTCGGTACCGCTTCACTCATCAACGATTCAACTAAAGTTTACAAAGGTGGTTCATGGGCTGATCGTGCTTATTGGTTGTCTCCTGGTACACGTCGTTACATGCAGGGTAATCTGTCGACATCTACTATCGGTTTCCGTTGTATCATGGACCGTTGGGGTAGCCCGACAGGCGATATGCAGCCGGGTGGTAACAGCTTCGGCCGTCAGAGGTACCACAAGAGGTAATTTTGAAAAAAATAATATTGAAAAGCCCCTTTCTATAAGAGAGGGGTTTTTATTTTTACGTAAACTTTGAAAGCCGTGTCGATCGCAACTTTATACGAAGTCTATACCCGATACTCGCATATCTCTACGGATACGAGGAAGATCGCGCCCGGAAGTGTCTTCTTTGCGCTGAAAGGAGAGAATTTTGACGGGAATCAGTTTGTTGATCAGGCTCTGACGGCAGGGGCGGCCTATGCCGTGACCGATGATAAGGCAAATGAAGGCAAAGACAAGTGTATAGTGGTAGACGATGTATTAACAGCATTGCAGCTGCTTGCCAACCATCATCGCAGGCAGTTCACTATTCCGTTTATCGCAATCACCGGCTCTAACGGAAAAACAACAACCAAGGAGCTGGTAATGGCGGTACTCTCTCAAAAATACAAGACATACGCCACTGACGGAAACCTCAATAATCACATCGGTGTTCCGCTCACGCTGTTGAAGATCGATAAGGATGCTGAGATGGCAGTAATAGAAATGGGCGCTAATCACCAATTGGAGATAGCGAGTTACTGTGTTATAGCAGAGCCCACTCATGGAATCATTACTAATTGCGGTAAGGCCCACATAGAAGGTTTTGGGGGTGAGGAAGGCGTGCGTAAAGGAAAGGGTGAGCTATTTGATTATCTGCGAGATCACAATGGAATCATTTTCAGGAATACAGATCTCGCATACCTTGCCTTTATGGCTGCAAATGCCACCGGGCAAATAACCTACGGAAGCAGTGACGCACAATATACCGGCACATCTATAATGAAGGACATTTTCCTTTCTGTCACTTTTATGGACGGAACCAAGCCGGTTACGATAGACACAAAGCTGGTAGGTGCCTATAATTTTCCGAACGTGATGACGGCTGTTGCCGTGGGGCTTCATTTCGGGGTACCTGCAGCTCAGATCAGGGAAGCAATTGAATCGTATGCGCCGGATAACAGCAGGTCTCAATGGATGGCAAAAGGAAGCAATCAGGTGATACTGGATGCATACAACGCCAATCCTACAAGTATGAAGGCCGCTATCTTAAACTTTGCCGCTACATCGCTGGCTAATAAAAAACTATGGATAGGCGGGATGAAGGAGATGGGCGATGCTGAAGCGTATGAACACCGCGAATTGGTGAAGCTTATCGGCGAGTACCAATGGCAGGAGGTGATACTTGTGGGGAGAGAATTTGCAGGTATTGAGCACAAATTCAAATGGTTTGAAGACAGTGCTGCGGCAGCGGCTTATGTAGCTGATAATAAGCCACAAAATAGTGCGATACTGATAAAAGGTTCACGGGGCAGCCGAATGGAAAAACTCCTGGAGGCAATGTAGTGCCCTCTATTCCTGATCGCCCTCGGTAGATAATACTTTGTCTATCTTTTTCGAAAGCTTGTTCAGTTCCTCCTGCATCACCGGATTGTTAAAGGACTCAATTGCGGTATCTGCTGCATACATCAGCAGGCACATGGCCATAAAGTCCTGGTCGTCTTTTCCGGCATAGTGGTTGCGCAGGTCGCCAATTTTCTGGTCGGCCAAACGGACCGCTTTTCTTACCGCCGATTCTTCCTCGGGTTTAATCCGGATGCGGTAGCTTCTGCCGGCCAGCCACACCGTTATGGATAGAGATTCTTCCGGGTCTTGTTGTTGCGCATCCATGAGGCAAGTATTAAACGGTTATGCGTTGGTTGTTTGACTTTCGGTGGTGACCTCTTCTTTTTCTTTGGAGGGTTGTTCGAGGAGTGTTTTCTGGAAGATGAGCAGAGTGACGATACCTATAGAAATGGCTGCATCGGCAATGTTGAATACCGGTTCGAAGAAGACGAACATACGGCCACCCCAGAAAGGCACCCAGCCAGGTAGTGTGGTCTCCAGGATCGGAAAATGGAGCATGTCTACCACCTTACCCTGCAGGAATTTTCCATAACCATGTCCGAATGATGTGAAATGGGCAACTGCGTCTTTATTGTGGTTGCTAAGCAAGCTGCTGAGACTATCATAATTGCCGGAAAAACATGAGTATGGGCTGTCGCTGAAAATGAGCCCATAGAACATGCTGTCGATAAGATTGCCAAGGGCGCCGGCAAGTATAAGTGCGCCACAAACGATGACCCCACGGGTGTATCCTTTATTGATCAGTACTTTAAGCAGGTAAAAGCCAAACACTACTGCTACCAAACGAAATGACGAGAGCAGGATCTTGCCAATGGGCGATTCGCTTAGCTTCATGCCATAAGCCATTCCCTCATTTTCAATGAAGTGCAGCCTGAACCAATTGCCGATGATACTGACATCATCACCATTTGCGAAATGGGTTTTGATATAGATCTTTGATAGCTGGTCGGCCAGAATGATGAGCAGAACAATAAGCAGCGCGCTACGATATTTCAATGTATTGACTTTGTAAATGAGTATTCGGGCAAATATACTATAGTATTATTTAGTAAAATGTCAAAATGCGGGCGAAGGCGGGCAATATGACTGTTGGGCTCATCAGTTGCTATTTTCTATGAAATTCAATTGTTTGCTCTATATTTACAACGCTAAAATTCAGCTTCTATGAAAAGGATCACTGGCATCTTAACTGTTGTGGCGCTCGCTGTTATTGTCTCGTCTTGCAGTAAACGCGACCACACGTGCAGTTGCACCTACAGGGATCAGAGTGGTGTAAGGCAAAAGTCGGAAACGATCGTTAAAGGCACACGTAAGGAAGCGCAGAACGCATGTGGTACGTATCAGGCATCACTGAAGACATACGTAAAGAATGAAGTGACCTGCTTACTTCAATAACGCACCTCTACTTAATTGTATTTCTGCTTTTTGTCGCATGCTGACTTTACTTTGAGCGGCTGGTTGGCTGTGATTTCGATAGATTTTTTTCCGATCCGGGTTGTAGACCATGCGCTGATATCCAAAGTGAATTTTGTTTGTATGAACCGGCCTGAAAACCCGTAAAAACACCTGTGCGGGAACCTGAGGTAATGAGTATCTTGCAATTGGAAAATGATTGACCCGATGACCACCTATACCGACGAACAACTTCACAAGGCGCTCAGCCACTTTTTTGGGTACGATACCTTTCGCCATGCACAGCTCTCCATCATCAGGCATGTGTTGGCCGGAAATGATACACTGGCAATAATGCCCACGGGCGGGGGCAAATCCATCTGTTATCAGTTGCCGGCTATGTTGTTGCCGGGCATAGCAATAGTTGTCTCTCCACTCATTGCACTAATGAAGGATCAGGTGGATGCGTTGACTGCAAACGGTATCAGGGCGGCGTTTTTGAATTCTTCACAGTCGCAGGAGGAACAGCAGCGGGTGATGCGAGAGGCGCAGAGCGGAGAATTGAAGCTGTTGTATATAGCCCCTGAAAGGATACCCGCAAACAGTACTGTGTTTTTTGACTTTCTGAGGCGGATAGGGCCAGCCTTGTTTGCTATAGATGAGGCGCATTGCATATCATCGTGGGGGCACGATTTCAGACCTGAGTATCTCAAGCTTGCAGTTCTGAAAGAACAGTTCCCTTCGGTGCCGGTGATAGCACTTACAGCCAGTGCCGATAAAGTGACGCAGCAGGATATTGCAGACAAGCTGGCGCTACGGACACCGAAGTTATTCCTTTCGAGTTTCAATAGGCCCAATATTCACTATTATATCCTCCCCAAGAAGAATGCACTCGGGCACATCATAGATTACATAAAACAACACAAAAGTGACTCGGGTATCATTTATGCATTGTCGCGGGCATCTACCGAAGAGATAGCCAATACATTGAAGTTGCAACGCATAAACGCGGCGGCCTATCATGCAGGTATGGACAGTGCAGAACGTAGCAGGGTGCAAGAGGCGTTTCAGCGTGATGAGTATAATGTAGTTGTCGCCACCATCGCTTTCGGTATGGGTATCGATAAATCGAACGTGAGGTACGTGATCCATTATGATGTGAGTAAGAATATTGAAGGATATTATCAGGAGACGGGCCGTGCAGGCAGGGACGGGCTGAAAAGTGACGCGATATTGTTCTACAGCCCCGGCGACATAATGAAGCTGCGGAAATTTGCACAGATAGATGACAATCCGCAGCAGTCAGCGATATCGACGCGCAAGCTGCAAATGATGCAGGACTATTGCGAAAACGATGGCTGCCGCCGTCAGTACCTGATGCAGTACTTCGGAGAGCAGTTTCCGGCATATTGCGGTAGTTGCGATTACTGTTTGTCTTCGCTGGAGGAGAAAGATGCTACAGAGGACGCACAAAAATTATTATCTGCAATTGCGCGCACGGGCGAGCGATATGGTGCCAATTACATCATTGATTTTCTGCGTGGTTCGGCTGCTGAGAAGATACAGACAGCACACAAAGAGTTGAAGACGTGGGGGGTAGGGAAGAACCTGAAGAAGGAGGAGTGGCAATGGATGACACAGCAGCTTCTTAGTGGTGGTTATATAAAAAGAGGTACAGATGAATATGCCGGTCTGAGCCTGACGGACAAAGCATGGAAGATACTAAGGGGGGAGGCGCAATTGAAGCTGGTAATGAAAAAGCCGGTGCGGGAACAGCCGGTATTGCAGGAGCCGGACTACGACATCAGGCTGTTTGAGGCACTGAAGGAGTTGAGGGCGTCGATGGCAACTGCCGAGAATGTGCCTGCGTATGCAATTGTGGCCGACAGCGCTATTGTGGAACTAGCTACCTATCTGCCGGTCGATTTTGAAGAATTGAAGAATATCTCCGGTTTCGGCGACTACAAGGTGAGCCGCTATGGTGCGGCATTCATCAAAGCCATTGGCAGGTATATGGATGAATATAAGGTGCCTTCTAAAATGCACTTTAAAAAGCCCAAGCCAATTAAGAAGGAGCGGGCTGAAAAGCCGGCTCCGGGAAGCTCTATGGATGTGACGTTGCAGCTATTCAACGAAGGGGTCTCTATTGAAGAGATAGCGGAGCGGCGCCGGCTATCGGTTGGTACTATTGAGGGGCATCTGGCTGCATTCATAGCCTCAGGCGATCTTAGTATAACGAAGGTGTTGCCTTTTGATAAGCTGCGTACGATTCTGGAAATGGTAGAAACCACAGGGCAATACACTGCCGCAAAACCGATAAAAGACCTATTGGGTGACGACTATAGCTATGGAGAGATACGCATGGTGCTGGAACACTACAAGCGTACCAAACGATAGGTGAAAACGTCAGATCAAAAAAAGAGAGCCGCTCGAAAGCGGCTCTCAATATTAAGTAGCGTGTTCCTTATGCTTTAACTTTTCCCAGTTTCGTGCTGAGTGCTTTCATCGTAGCAGCATATCCTCCAAAGAGTGCGATGCTGCCAACTACGTCGGCGATGAGTGAATTGCGGTAGAACGGAATAGCATCGATGTATGTTTTTACGAAACCTGACGCTGTGTAGCCGTTCCAGCCATGTAAGAAAAATCCGAAGTTGGAAACGATGAAGAAGATTGCTGATGCGCCAAGGGTGAAGCAAGCAACATGCAATGCCTTGTGCTCCTTCATTGCGAGGCCCAATGAAGCCGCACCCGCGATAGCTGCATAGTTAAATAACTGATCGACCACTGAGTAGAAGCCAGGAGTATAGGTGAACAACTGGAAATATACATCTGCAATGAACTGACCGAGAATAGGAATGAGCAATGCCCATGAACGTTTCTCGCGGAAAGCAAAACCACTGAAAACACTTATCGCTGCAATTGGTACAAAGTTATTCAGATGCAGACCTGCATTCACCACACGAGCGGTAGATGCTGCCAGGATCAGGAATACTGCTATGATCAGATTTATATTGTTTTTGTTCATAATTGTTGAGTTGTTGCAAAAATAGGTACTTATTGCGTAATTCCGAACGGTTATACTACTACTTGTACAGTTGCTGTGTTTTGTTGATTATTATTAAATGAAAAATGTGATAGCCGTGCTAAAATGCCAAGTGCTACTTGTGTCGTGGAAATAGTTGCAGGTCGGCAAGCGCTATGGCCGTAACGGCCTCAATAACAACCGGAACCCTGAGTGCGATGCAGAGATCGTGCCTGCCCTTCACTTCAAATGGTTCCACAGAGCCGGTTGCTTTGTTCCAGGTGTGTTGTGTGCGTGGCGTGCTGCTTGTAGGCTTGACCGCTACTCTGAATACCACCTGATTGCCGTTGGTGATTCCGCCATTGATGCCGCCGGCATTGTTAGAGGCTGTTGTGCCTTTTTCGTCTACTATGGCATCGTTGTGGGTGCTACCCGTCATACCTGCGGCCTCAAATCCTGCTCCGAATTCAATGCCCTTGATAGCCGGCACTGAAAACACGGCATGACTGATAACGGACTCAACGGAATTGAAAAATGGTTCACCCATCCCTGCCGGCAGTCCCGTCACAGT
>JBIKSN010000088.1:0-10406 GCA_044348585.1 Flavipsychrobacter sp. | reverse complement strand
TGTGCAGACAGTAACAGGTGGTGGTAGCTATTGCGCAGGTAGTGCCGGCGCCAATATTGGTCTCTCTTCATCACAGAGTGGTGTGATCTATCAGTTGTACAATGGAGCTTCAGCTACAGGTACTCCTGTCAACGGTACCGGTTCAGCCATCAGTTTCGGACCTCAGTCAACTGTAGGAAGCTACTCAGTTGTTGCCGTTAACTCATCAACGGGATGTACACGTCCTATGTCAGGGTCAGTTACTGTAAGTTCTAACCCGCTCCCCGTTGTTCAGACAGTGGCTGGCGGCGGTGCGTACTGTTCTGGCGGTGCAGGTTATGAGGTCTTGTTGACTTCTTCTGCAGCTGGTACGTCTTATACGTTGTACAGAGGCACAACCATCGCTTCATCTGCTTTGGCAGGTACCGGTGGTTCTCTTTCTTTCGGTCCGCAGACAACGGCAGGTGCTTATACCGTTCTTGCAACTAATACATCTACAAGTTGTACACGCGCTATGTCGGGCACAGCAATTGTGAGTGTGAATGCGACACCGGCAGTACAATCAGTGACCGGTGGTGGTGCATATTGCACCGGCGGCACCGGTTCAGCGATTGGATTGTCAGGTTCTCAGATCGGTGTTAACTATACACTTTCTAATGGTACTGCAACTCCTGTTACTATTTCAGGTACAGGTGGTTCTCTTTCTTTCGGTGGTCTGATGTCTGCCGGCACATACACAGTTGCCGCTGCTGACGCATCTACTTCTTGTACATCAACTATGGCGGGTACGGCGACAATATCAGTTAATCCGCTTCCGGTTGAATACAATGTGATTGGTGGCGGTGGTTACTGTACCGGTGGTTCGGGCGTAGTAATCGGGCTCGATGGCTCTCAGACAGGTGTCAACTACCAACTCTACAACGGCGCAGCTTCTACCGGACTTACGGTTTCAGGCACAGGTGCTGATATCAACTTCGGCGCACAAACAGCAGCGGGTGTTTATTCAGTACTTGCTACTGACGCGACCACGGGTTGTGCCCGCGGAATGTCAGTAACTACTTCTGTAGCGGTTAACCCTGCTCCGGTTGTATTTAATATCACCGGTGGCGGTAACTACTGTACCGGTGGTTCAGGCGTGTCCATAGGTCTTGATGGTTCTGGATTTGGTGTGAACTATCGCTTGTACAAAGACGGGGTTGCTACAGCAATATCTGTTTCAGGTACAGGTTCAGCTATCACCTTCGGTTTGCAGAGTGCAACCGGAATGTACACCGTGATCGCAGAGAATACAATTACATCATGCACGGCTTCAATGTCCGGCTCGGCTGTCGTTGGTATCAATCCCGCACCGGCTGCATTTGTAATGTCGGCAGGCGGCGGATACTGCCAGGGCACTTCAGGTCTGAATATCTCTTTGAGCGGATCTGAAACAAGTGTTATGTATCGTTTATACAGTGGTTCTGTCCCTACGGGTATATTGGTTGCCGGTACCGGTGGCTCAATAGATTTCGGAATGGTAACAGCGGGTACTTATTCAGTATTAGCCACTTCAACAACAGGTTCTTGTACTGCTGCCATGACCGGCACTGCTAATGTCGTGATGAACACACTTCCTGCTGCATACAGCGTTACAGGTAGTGGTGGCTACTGCGACGGTGGTTCAGGTGTGGCCGTTGGTCTCTCAGGTTCCGAAGTAAACGTAAGCTATCAGCTTTATAATGGTGTTACAATGTCGGGTAGTGCAGTTACCGGTACAGGTGCTGCGATCTCATTCGGCAACAGAATTGCAGGAAACTACTCGGTGGTAGCAACAAACCTTACTACAGGTTGTGTGCGTAACATGACAGGTAGCGCGGCAGTGGTGCTGAATGCGCAACCAAACGTTTATACTGTGTCCGGTGGCGGTTCTGTTTGTTCAGGTGCAGCAGGTGTAAATATTACACTTAGCGGTTCTCAGGCCGGTATCAGCTACCGTCTTTACCGTGGTGCAACTCAGGTTGGTTCTGCTGTTGCCGGAACAGGTCTGTCACTCACGTTTGCCTCAGTAAATACTTCAGGCACTTACACTGTAATGGCAACCAATAGCACAACATCTTGTGCGATTGCGATGTCAGGTTCATCAACAGTAGTTGTTAATCCGGCTCCGTCTTCATTCAGTATGACCGGTGGTGGTAACTATTGTCCGGGTACTGCGGGTGTTGCCGTTGGTCTGGATGGTTCAGAAACAGGTGTCAATTACCAACTCTATGTTGGTTCCAGCTCTGTGGGTACTCCGGTTGCGGGTACAGGTTCTGCTATCGATTTTGGTACTCAGACTATTTCAGGTTCATACAATGTTGTAGCAACTAACGCCACTACTTCATGTTCTGCAAATATGACAGGTGCATCATCAGTTTCTGTCAATACACAACCTGGTGCATACACACTCACAGCCGGCGCATCTGCATATTGCGCGGGTGGTGCGGGTGTTGTATACAACCTTGCCGGTTCACAAACAGGTGTTTCTTATCAGTTGTTCGTTAACAGTGTTGCTTCAGGCGCTCCGGTTGCCGGTACAGGTAGCCCGCTTAGCTTCGGTCTCAGAACCGTTGCTGGTATCTATAGCGCTATCGCTACCTCTTCCGCGAACGGCTGTACTACTGTAATGACAGGCACACCATCTCTGGCGGTAAATACACTGCCTGCTTCGTTTACAGTGACGGGTGGTGGTAGTTATTGCGCAGGTGGTGCGGGCAGCGAAGTGGCACTAATAGGTTCAGAATCAGGTATATCTTATCAGGCTATGGTAGGCACAACTCCGGTTGGTACCGCGGTTGCGGGTACAGGTGCCGGTGTTTCGCTGGGCTTCCTCCCTGCGGGTACTTACGCTGTTCGCGCAACTAATACTGTTACCGGTTGCCGTACAAATATGCACGGTACCGCAACAGTTACCGAGAATGCTGCTCCTACCTCATACACGGTTACTGGTGGTGGCCAGTTCTGCTCTGGCGGAACAGGAGTTGCAGTTGGTCTTGCTAGCTCAGCATCAGGCATCACTTACCGTCTTTACAAAGACGCGGTGGCTACTACAATAGCTGTTGCAGGTACTGGTTCAGGTATTTCATTCGGCAACCAAACAGCTGCGGGCAACTACTCAGTGGTGGCAGTAGATGGTATGACAGGCTGCACTGGCATGATGACCGGAAGCGTATCAGTATCTGTTAATCCTACACCTGCAGCGCAGACTGTGATAGGTGGCGGTGCTCTTTGTGCAGGTGGTGCAGGAGTTGCCGTTGGATTGAGCAACTCGGCTACCGGTGTGAATTATCGCTTGTACAATGGTTCTACAGCCGTAGGAGCTGCAGTGGCTGGTACCGGAAGCAGCATTTCATTTGGTACTCAGGCGGCAGCAGGTACTTACACAGTGCTTGCAACAGGCACAACAGGTGGTTGTTCGCGTGCTATGATAGGAAACGCATTGGTTGTTGTTAATCCGCTCCCTGCATCATTTAGTGTTACGGGTGGTGGTAACTATTGCGAGGGCACTACAGGTGTGGCTGTCGGTCTCAGCGGTTCTTCTACAGATGTTTCTTATGCGCTTTACAATGGTTCTTCTCTGGTTGCATCTGCTCCAGGTACAGGTGCGTCAATGAGCTTCGGATCAGTGACAAACGGTATCTACTCGGTAGTTGCTACTATTCCGGCAACAGGTTGTGTGCGCAATATGTCAGGTACAGCATCTGTTGCAATGACTGCAACGGTTGTTCCTACACTGGTACTCAATAGCGCTTCAGGTGATACAGTATGTGCCGGAACTCCTGCAGTGTTTACTTCAACAGCATCTAATGAGGGTCTGAGTCCGGTGTATAGCTGGACAGTGAACGGTGTGTCTGTTTCTGCCACTACATCAGGATTCAGTTATGTACCTACCAACGGCGATGTAGTATCAGTCACTCTGACAAGCAGCGCTGCATGTGCAGTACCTTCAACTGTTATTGCAACACGTGCGCTGACCGTTCTCGAAAATCAGTTGCCGTCAGTTACGGCTACAATTACAGGCGATACGCTTTGCTCAGGCAATCCGGTTACTATCACTGCTACGGCGGTTTACGGTGGTACTGCACCTACATTCACGTGGATCAGGAACGGTGTTCCTGAAGCAACGGGTAGTGTATTCACATTCGTTCCGTCTGCCGGCGATGCCATCTATGTGCGCATGGCCAGCAACTACGCTTGTCGCTCGTCTTCAATGGTGTCTTCAGCTGTTGATACAATGGATGTTATCCTGCCACAGTCTCCGATTGTTGGTATTGTAGCAGCACAGGGCACAACGGTTGCGGCAGGTGAGGCCCTTACATTGTCAGCAACAGTGACTAATGTATACGCGCCAACTTACCAGTGGTATGTGAATGGTGCTGTTGTACATGGTGCAACTACTTCTGTGTTCACTTACAGCAACTATGCCGACAACGATTCGGTTACCATCAAGGTGACGAACAATACGCCTTGTGGTCCTTATAGCAGCACAAATGGTCTGCGTGTCAACGTTACTACGGTTGGTGTAGCAGCGGTCAATGCTGCTGAATTCGATGTTCGCCTCATGCCTAATCCGACATCAGGTTCATTCTTCATCAAAGGATCTGTAACGGGTGTCACAAATGGCACAGTATCCGTTGATGTCACAGACATGTTGGGTCAGACAGTGTATACTGGTTCTGCTCAGGTGAAGAACGGTGCAGTTGATCAGCGTGTTCAGCTCAGTGGTACACTGGCCAATGGCATGTATATGGTGACATTGCGTACAGAAGGCACATCTAAGGTGTTCCACCTGATGTTGCAGCAATAATTATTGTTCAAATATATCTTTTCATTAAAAGCAGGGAGTTGATAGCTCCCTGCTTTTCTTTTACATTTGCGCCATGTCAGGACTATCCAATTTCGACCCCAATTCAGTTGGGCTCACTTCCAATAACATATTTGGTCTTCCGTTCACCGAAGACGAGGCAGCTTTGGTCTTACTTCCTGTTCCCTGGGAAGTGACAGTATCTTACCGCGCCGGCACAGCCCGTGGACCTGAGAGCATTTTTAATGCGGCAATGCAGGTCGATCTTTTCGATCCGGATGTAAAAGATGGCTGGAAGAAGGGCTTCTACATGATGCCTGTTGATAAGAATATTCGCCTGAAAAGCGACTACCTGCGTCAGTGTGCCGAGTTGATCATTGCGCACATGGCCGATGGGGGAGTCGTGGAAGAGAATGCCCAGTTGAATGAGAAGATGCACGACGTGAATTCGGGTGCCAAAATGATGTGCGATTGGGTGCATCAGATGACATCTGAAATGCTGAGCAGGGGCAAGAAGGTTGGTCTTGTTGGCGGCGACCATAGCACTCCGCTCGGCTACATACGCGCGCTCGCCGACCATCATTCTGATTTCGGCATACTTCAGATAGACGCGCATGCCGACCTCCGCGTCGCATACGAAGGCTTCACGTATTCACACGCCTCCGTCATGTACAATGTGCTGAATGAAGTACCCGCCGTAACTAAGCTGGTGCAGGTAGGCATCCGTGATTATTGTGATGAGGAGTTGGACATCATTCAGAACAGCAACGGTCGAATCAATACTTTCTTCGATAGGGACATCAAATCCCGTCAGTATGAGGGAGAAACCTGGAAGGCAATATGCACCGATATCATCAATGCCTTGCCGCAAAAGGTCTACATCAGTTTCGATATTGACGGGCTCGATCCGAAGTTGTGCCCCAATACCGGTACGCCGGTTCCCGGAGGTTTCGAGACTGAACAGATCTATTACCTGTTCCGTATGTTGCACCGGTCGGGCAGGCAGCTTATCGGGTTCGACCTGAACGAAGTGTCAAACGGCAATCATACAGATGACAGTATAGATACAATAACAGGCGCCCGTGTTTTGTACAAGTTGTGCAACTACATGGTAGCTTAAGACATAAATCTATTGATCAGCCTGCCGGGATCATTTCCGGCAGGCTTTTTTTATTGCGCTTAGAAAAGAACAGTCTGCACCGCTTTCTGTCTTGCCAGAGTTCCTCGCGGCGATATTTGAAACAACTCCGTCTCGTTATAGCGAGAAGCCACCGATACCGAGACGTTACCGGCATGTGGCAAAAACGCCTGCAGGGCTACGTCAGGGTGGTTGTTATCCTTCGAAAGGTGAGACAAAAATACGTGCGACATAAAGTCGGGTCTGTGTTCGTTGAACAGTGTCAGTGCCTGCGCGTTCGACATATGTCCGTGGTCGCCACGTATGCGCGCCTTCAGGTGATAGGGATAACGCCCGTTTTCAAGCATTTCATCGTCATAGTTTGCCTCCAGGAACGCAGCATGGCAACCTGAGAAGTAGCCCCTTACATGGTCGCATGGAGTGCCGATGTCAGTGAACACACCTATGCGCACTCCCGCCACATCTGCAACAAAGCTGTGCGGGTCTTTCGCATCATGTAGTTTAGGGAACGCCGTGACGGTGATCTCACCGGTTTCAATGCCTTCATGAGCAGTAAAGGGTCGCACAAGATGACGCTCGGGCCGCATGTGCGTATTCGATATCGTCGCCGCTGTCACGTACACCGGCAATTGGTATCTTCTCGAAATCAGCTCCACTCCTTTTATGTGGTCAATATGCTCGTGCGAGATGAATATGGCCCGCACCTTACTCATGCTCAGCTGCAGCCGCTGCATGCGTTTTTCAGTCTCTTTGCACGATAGTCCGGCGTCTATGATTACTGCATCGTGGTGCGTTCCCACGTAATAGCAGTTCCCGTTGCTACCGGAGTTGAGAGAGGCTACAAATGCTGGCATGCTGCAAATATAGGCTATGCTCCGGCCTATGTTTTTCTTTCACCTTTCTTTAAGAATTAATAAATGTGTTTATCTGGTTTTGCTGTCTTAAGTAGTCAGTGTTTTCTTTTCATTATCGTTGCGGGGGCATACTTTGCCACCCAACATTTTTATATCTTTAGCTTCTGTCAATTTTAAACATTACTTTCAAACTAAAATAAAACACTATGTCCGATTCTGCATCAAAACCATTTCCATCCGACATTGAGATATCAAGGTCCACCAAGCTGAAGAACATCAGTGAGATAGCTGAAAAGATCGGTATCAATGCCGATGATATCATTCCTTACGGAAAATACAAAGCAAAGGTGCCCCTCACTTATCTGAATGAAGATAAGGTGAAGAACAGCAACCTGATACTGATAACTGCCATCACTCCCAATAAGGCCGGTGTTGGTAAAACTGTTACAAGTGTGGCACTGTCTCTTGGCCTCAACTACATAGGCAAAAAGGCGGCTGTTGCCCTGCGCGAGCCCAGCCTTGGTCCATGCTTCGGTATGAAAGGTGGTGCAGCGGGTGGGGGCTATTCCCAAGTGTTGCCTATGGAAGATATCAACCTCCACTTTACCGGAGACTTCCATGCTATCACCTGCGCCAACAACATGATCGCTGCATTGCTGGACAACTATCAGTACCAGAACCGCAATACCGATAAGGCACTGGAGCGTGTGGTGTGGCGTCGTGTACTTGACGTTAACGACCGGTCGCTTCGTTACATGGTTTCCGGTCTGGGTGGCAGTGCCAACGGCATACCTACCGAAATGGGCTTCGACATCACTCCTGCTTCCGAGATCATGGCGCTGTTCTGCCTCGCTACCAGCGTAGAAGATCTGCAGGCACGCATCGAGCGCATTGTGCTGGGCTACAGGTCCGACAAAACACCGTTCACAGTCAAAGATCTTGGCATTGCTGAGTCTATTACCGTATTGTTGAAAGACGCTATCCTGCCAAATCTGGTGCAGACCACCGAGAACACCACTGCCTTTGTACATGGTGGTCCGTTTGCCAACATCGCGCATGGTTGCAACTCGGTACTGGCAACCAAAATGGCTCTCAGCTGTAACGACTATGTTGTTACAGAATCGGGCTTCGGTAGCGACCTCGGTGCCGAGAAGTTCCTCGACATCAAGTGCCGCCTCACAGGTCTTCGTCCTAAGGCAACAGTGATAGTGGCAACAACCGCTGCGCTCAAATTGCATGGCGGCGTTCCTGCTACCGACATCACTAAGCCAAACATGGACGCGCTTAAGGCCGGTGCTCCCAATCTGCAACGCCACATCCAGAACATGAAAGGATTCGGGCAGAGCGTGGTGGTATCATTCAACCGTTTCAAACACGATACCGACGAAGAAGTACAGTTCCTGGCTGACTTCTGCGAGAAGGAAGGTGTTGTCTTCGCTATCAACAATGGTTTCGTTCGCGGCGGCGAAGGTGCATCAGAACTGGCGCGGAAGGTGGTTGACCTTATCGAGAACAACCCGTCTAAAGACATCAATTTCACTTACGAGCTCACCGACCCGATCAAAACCAAGATCGAGAAGATAGCTACCAAGATCTACCGGGCAGGTAATGTTACCTTCAGCGGACCGGCTGTTACCAAGCTGAAGCAGTTTGAAGCAAACGGCTGGGGCAACCTCCCTATCTGTATCGCTAAGACACAGTACTCTTTCTCTGACGATGAGAAGAAGATCTGCGCACCCGAAGGGTTCACCATCAACGTTCGCGACCTGGTTATCAACGCCGGTGCGGGCTTCATCGTAGCCGTTGCGGGCGAGATCATGCGTATGCCGGGTCTTCCTAAAGATCCTCAGGCTATGCACATCAAGCTGGTGAACGGCGAGATAGAAGGACTGAGTTAACACAACTCTCGTTCAACTTATATCGGAGCGCAGGCCATTCGGTCTGCGCTCTTTTTATATCCTTACTTATTTGCGGTAGGTGGCGTTAAAGTATTTTTCCTCTACAGGGCTGGGGTAGTACGGCTTTTGGGTGCGCGCCAGGTGGTTCCTGTTGGTGAAGAAAAGGTCCGTGATGTCGGTGCCGTTGGTCTGAACGATCACTACATCAGGCTCCGAGTATTTTGCCTTTTCCTCCCACAGCGACAGAAAGTCGTCAGTACAGCCCGATATCATGCCCGCGTTCATAAACTCTACGTTCGGATAGCGTTTAGCCAACACTGTGGTTACGATGAACTCATTGTCCAGAAAAGGGGAGTAGATCTGAGAGCCGCCAAGGAACAATACGTGCTGTTTCGTCTTAGGGAACTTCACGTCATGATCCATTCTCAATCCCTGCGCGTTGGCTACCACTTTGTAGGGCATGTCCTTGCCGCCGTCCAGTATCTCCTCGGTCGATGGCGCGAGGTCTCCGAAGGTCTCCGGGCGTTCGCTATCTTTATAAGTAACAGTACACTTGTGCCCTTCATACTTTTTAATGATAGGTTCCAGATGACCAGCCAGAAATTCGGCCCCCTTTTTCGACCAGTGACCGTCGCGCGGCACCTGCGTTATGACATACGGGTTTTGCGCGGCAATGGCACTGCTCAGGTCGTAGGTCTCAATGCCCAGGTCCGCACATGCCGCCTTGATAAAAGGATGGCCGTATCGGGTAAGACTGGTAATACTGGAACCCACTTCGGGAGTAATAATAGTGACTATAAATTTCGCTCCCGTAGCTTCTACTTCCTGCTTTAGCTTGGCCAGTTGTGTTTTGTATCTTTTTTTGAGTTCGGTGTAGATGGCGCTATTGGCACCATCATTGTCCAGTATCCGTTCGTCGGGTACCTCTTTATACATCCTGTTCAGTTGTTCCAGGGCCTCTGCATTCTTCTTGCTTTCTGCCAGGTGAATGTTGGTAGCTTTCTGCTGCTCGGCGCTCACGCTTGCGTCGCTGTTGCCGCAGCCGCTGCCCAGAATGGCTGCTAATGAGAGTAGGTAAATGTTGTTTTTCAAAGTCGTTGAGTTGTTGTGGTTTTTTCGATGCCCGCCAAAGTTAGGGATACTGTATCAAATCTTATAGCATACAACCAATTGGTAATATTACAACGTATATCTGTCAGAATTTGAAGTAGTAATACTCACTCGCGTTTATTTTGGCGCGGTATTGGTATATCAATACTATCACAATAGCGTAGGCTACCATCCGCAGGGCCAGATGCTTTTTACTTACCTCAAGCACATAGGGGCGCTCACGCTGTATCCATTCAAATGCGATCATGGGCAGGCACCAGGCCACGTTGCGCACCACCAGCATCAGCGGGGCCGCTACAATACCCACCGAGAAGATCTTGGCGGCGAGACCCTTCACTACCGTCATGTTCGGTGCGCGGAAGAAGATGCGCGTGGTGGTCATCAGCAGGAAGGTTAGCGCCAGTTGCAGGGCTTCTTTGGCAGTGGGGAACAAGCGCCCGGCAGCAACCACATCCTTGTAACGGGTCAGCTTATCTGTCAGGATGTAGGGGATGAAGTACAGCCCGTTCAGCAGGCCCCAGCATACAAACGTCATATTGGCGCCATGCCACAATCCGCTGAAGCTGAAGATGAACAGCATCACCGTTATGTACTTCACCTTTCCG
>JBIKSN010000087.1:0-10446 GCA_044348585.1 Flavipsychrobacter sp. | reverse complement strand
ATGAACAACCACGAAGTAAGCAAACCCGCCACCACCAATACTATACCAATGTAGAAAGGATAAGGACGCAGGCCATACCTGGCCGCAACAACACCCGTGGCCAGGGCCACCAGCGCCACCGAAAGATATCCGGCAAATTCGTTCAGCCCCATTGCGAATCCGCGGTCTTTATCGCCTACCAGGTCGATCTTCATCACCACAGTGCTGCTCCATGCCAGCCCCTGATTGATACCGAGCAACACATTTGCCACCAATATCCAGTTCCAACTTCCGGCCCACATCAGAATAAAGGGTACGGGCACTGCAAATAACCAACCGGCTATAAGCAGATTCCTTCGTCCGAACTTATCGGCTAGAGCACCGGTGAAATAGTTGGTGGCCGCCTTTACAATACCGAACACAACGATGAATGAGAGAATGGCGGTTTTCGCGGCAATATGAAAATCTGCATCGGCGATCTGTGGTAGTAATGACCGCTCCATACCCACCATGCCACCCACAAATGCATTGACCAGCACCAACAAAGAGAACTGAGAGAGATTCTCTCGCAGCCCGATCTTTACCTTCGCCGCATTTATAGTAGGATGAGTGCTCATTCTTTTTTGATTTTAGGCATAGCGCTGCCAGTACAGCCCAAACACGCTGTTTGCATTGCTATATGAGAGAATTAAAGGGAGATCAGTTCATGGGATATCCTTTATTGATCCAATCGACTTTGAGATTGTGCGGGAGATTCAGCAGTTTATGACGAGTGAATTTCATTTCATTGAGGAGACTGAAAGCAGGGCGTATGTTGGGGCAATTGGCAAACGGGCAGCATCCGCATACGACAACCACTTCTTCGTCTTTGTTCAGCTTGGACAATTCCTGTTTCAGCTTTTGCAAGTTTGCGGCATCCTGTGCAGGACCTATCTCCACACTGCCTTTAATATCTGCACCCGGACCTACACTGAAGATAACCGGCTTGCGTACAGCAGGGTCGTTGAGCACCCCGGCCAAAGCAGCGGGTGCCATCACCTGGCTCTGCTTCCATGGTTCGTTGCCACCGGGCGCAAAGAAGGCCATTCCGCCTATCGCGATCACCATCAACACTAACCAAAACAACGAACGTGAAACCATTTGTACCTTATTTTATACAAAGGTACTCAAGCGGGCAACGCACCGACTTTACATATGATAAGAAATCAACGCTGCGCACGTATGCGGCTAAGACTTACAGGGGTAATGCCGAGATAGGAAGCAATATACTTAAGTGGAACCCGCAACAGCGCATCGGGGCGCTCCTTCATAAACGCGTGATACCGCTCCTCAGCGGTATGGAATTGGATACTCTCGATACGGTTCACCTGATCTACCAGTGCCGCTTCAAAAATGCGCCTGAATGTGCGCTCTATATCGTGATGCTGATCGTATAGGCGAAACAACGCATTCGCATCTATGGCAATAAGCTCTGCATCTTCCAGCATCTGTATAGCCTTTCTGGACGGGCGGCCTGTAAAAAGGCTCTCGTAGCGCACCACCAGACAATTCTCAAACGAAAAACTCTCTGTCACTTCTACATCGGCTTTGTAGTAGTAGATACGCGCAATTCCGCTTTCAAGGAAATAAATGGTCTTGCAAGTATGACCGACAGGCTGCAGGTCCACGTTCTTCTTCACCTCTATGCGCCGCGCCACTGCGCAGACAGCATCTTCTGCCGACTTTGAAAGCGGACCGAAATTCCTGAGATAATTGAGTAAGGAGGTCATGCAGAACGTAAATGTAACAAATAAGGACCGCATCAGCGATGACCAAGGATAGCTATGCATCAAAGAAAAACGGCCGACAAAATGCCGGCCGTTCTCTATGTAATGAACTACTTATTGTTTGAGGTCGAAGCGGTCAAGGTTCATGACCTTTGTCCACGTGGCGGCAAAGTCTTTTACAAACTTCTCTTTCGCGTCGTTGCTTGCATATACCTCAGCCAGTGCACGCAACTCGGAGTTTGATCCGAAGATCAGATCGGCACGTGTTGCTGTCAACTTTTGTTTTCCTGTCTTCCTGTCTATGCCTGCAAACTCTTCTTTCGAATCACCAACGGCCTTCCACTCTGTGCTCATGTCCAGCAGGTTCACAAAGTAGTCGTTGTTCAGCTTATCCCTGTTTGTGGTAAGCACCCCATGAGCATTTCCATCATAGTTAATGTTCAACACCTTCAATCCCCCCATCAGCACTGTCATTTCGGGCGCCGTTAAGGTCAATAGCTGTGCCTTATCTACCAGAATTTCTTCGGTTGACAGTGTGTAGTTGGCTTTCTTGTAGTTGCGGAAACCATCAGCCATGGGCTCCAGAAACGCCACTGACTGCACATCGGTCTGCTCCTGTGTAGCATCCATTCGGCCGGGTGTAAATGGCACAGTCACCTTGTAACCCGCATTCGCAGCTGCTTTTTCGACCGCAACGCTACCAGCCAGAACGATCATGTCGGCAAGCGATATCTTCTTTGACGCAGATTTACTATTGAAATCCTTTCGTATTTTTTCCAGTGTATTGAGCACTTTGTTCAGTTGAGCCGGATTATTCACCTCCCAGTTTCTCTGCGGAGCCAACGCTATGCGTGCCCCATTGGCGCCACCGCGCTTGTCAGACCCCCGGAAAGTAGACGCTGAGGCCCATGCAGTCGCAGTAAGTTCGCTGATACTGAGGCCCGATGCAAGTATCGTTGTCTTCAAGTTCGCCACATCATTAGCATCTACTAACGGGTGATTCACTGCCGGTATCGGATCCTGCCACACCAATTCCTCCTTCGGCACTTCCGCACCCAGATACAGGCTACGCGGCCCCATATCGCGATGGGTAAGTTTGAACCACGCGCGCGCAAAAGCATCAGCAAACTGCTCGGGATGCTCCATGAATCGCTTAGATATCTTTCCATACACGGGATCCATGCGCAACGACAGATCGGTTGTCAGCATTGTTGGCTTGTGTTTCTTATTGGCATCAAAAGCATCCGGGATCTTCGCATCGCCATTCTTTGCTACCCACTGGTGTGCGCCTGCAGGACTCTTTGTCAACTCCCATTCGTTCTCAAAAAGTATCTTGAAAAAACCATACCCCCATTGTGTGGGTGTTGCGGTCCAAGTCACCTCGAGACCAGATGATATAGCATCTTTACCTTTACCTGTTCCATACTTGCTCTTCCAGCCAAATCCCTGCTCTTCAATTGACGCAGCCTCGGGCTCTGCCCCCACATTCGATGCACTGCCGGCGCCATGGGTCTTACCAAAAGTATGACCGCCTGCAATCAATGCAACCGTCTCTTCGTCATTCATTCCCATGCGGGCAAATGTTTCGCGGATGTCTTTGGCAGCAGCAACCGGATCAGGATTTCCGTTAGGTCCTTCGGGGTTAACGTATATCAGACCCATCTGCACAGCAGCCAGCGGATTCTCCAGGTCGCGGTTGGCAGTATGGCGGTTGTCGTCGAGCCATTTTTTCTCTGCGCCCCAGTACACATTTGTCTCCGGCTCCCATACGTCCTCACGACCACCGGCAAAGCCAAACGTCTTGAAGCCCATATCCTCAAGCGCCACGTTACCCGTGAGTATCATGAGGTCGGCCCACGATATCTTGCTGCCATATTTCTGCTTTATGGGCCACAACAAACGGCGTGCCTTATCAAGATTCACATTATCGGGCCAGCTATTCAGCGGCGCGAAACGCTGCTGACCGGCCCTTGCTCCGCCTCGACCATCGGCAGTGCGGTATGTACCGGCACTGTGCCAAGCCATGCGAATGAACAGCGGGCCATAGTGACCGAAGTCGGCCGGCCACCAGTCCTGCGATTTAGTCATGATGTCGGCTATGTCCTTCTTCACGGCTTTAAGGTCCAACGTGGCAAATTCTTTGGCGTAGTTGAAGTCCTTGCCCATCGGATCAGACAGGTTTGAATGTTGCCTCAGCACACTCAGGTCCAGTTGATTGGGCCACCAGTCACGGTTACCCGTTCCTTTCTGGGGGGTGTGGCCATGGGGCGAGCCCCCCATGTCTGCCTTGCCTTCATGAAACGGGCATTTTGATGCGTTTTCCATATGATCCTGTGCGTTTGATTTACTTACGTAAGTTAACGAATTAATTGCAAGTAATCCATAAATAATAAGTTTTTTCTTCATCGGAGTCCGTGTTTTAATTACGAATTGCTTTTTTGTTCTGTACAAAAGTAGAACGCTATCTTTGTTCTACACAGACGATATTATCAAACACAATATCTACAACATCAATGAATCTTCAGCAATTCCAGTATGTACTCGCAGTGGCCGATACCAGGCATTTCGAAACAGCAGCCGCGAAGTGCTTTGTCACACAATCCACACTCAGCACCATGGTTTCGAGGTTTGAAGACGAAATCGGCATCCGCATATTTGACAGAAAGAGGAAACCGGTGGAAGTAACCAGCGAAGGGCAGGTTATTATTGACCAGTTACGCATCATTTCCGGCGATGTTGATCAACTAGGGGAGGTAGTGAACGAGTTAAAGGGAGAATTAAAGGGCAAACTCAGCATATCGGTGATACCTACTATTGCGCCGTTTTTGCTGCCCCTCTTTCTGCAGGATTTCGCCTCGCGCTTTCCAAACCTAAGCATTTCGGTAAACGAACAAACAACAGCAGAGATAATCCGCCAGATCAACAGAAGAGAATTGGACATAGGAATCCTATCGATACCAGTGCAACACAATGACCTGATAGAATACAAACTTTACGATGAACCCTTTGTATTCTATGATGCCGAGCATGTGAACCAAAGATCGATAAACGTTGGCAAGGTGGACATGACCAATCTTTGCCTGCTGGAAGACGGCCACTGCATGCGCACACAGGCCCTGAAGCTGTGCGACAAATATGGCAAAGACGTTGCCTCCAAACTCAACTTCGAATACAAAGCCGGCTCTATTGACAGCCTTCTGCGTTTTGTGAAAGCCAATAACGCCACCACACTTCTTCCTTACCTATCAGTTACTGAATTCTCCGACGATGACAACAGGCATGTGCGCGAGTTCTCGGCACCGGTCCCCTACCGCAGTGTAGGCCTGTTAACGCATCGACATTTCGCTAAGAAAAAAGTCGTAAAAGAACTGCAGACCAGCATAATATCGGCAACAAGAAATCTGATACCCGCAATCTCGATCAAGGGAGAAAAGCTGATGCCGTTGGGGGACTGAACGATAAAAGAAAAACCCGTTCGGCACGAGCTGAACGGGTTGATAACTTCTGAGGTCGAAAGCGGATTCGAACCGCTGTAGCAGCTTTTGCAGAGCTGAGCCTAGCCACTCGGCCATCCGACCTTAGGGTTGCAAATGTAGTAAAAAAACTTTCACGAACAACAGGTAATTGTTCTTAAGAAAACAAAGTTTTTCGAAGGGTCTTTTACAAGCAACATACAGCGATTCAGAAGAAAATCCCCCGCTTTCAGGCGAGGGATCTCAACATAAAGAATCTTTAATTATTTGCCATCATAGGCCCAGCGAATGTAGGTAGAGCCCCAAGTGAACCCACCGCCAAACGCGGCCAGTACTATATTGTCGCCTTTGTGAAGTTTGCTTTCCCACTCCCACAGGCATAGGGGCAGCGTACCGTTGGTGGTGTTGCCATAGCGTTCAATGTTCACCATCACCTTCTCAGGTGCCAGCTGCATCCGGTCTGCTGTTGCCGTGATAATGCGCTTATTTGCCTGGTGCGGCACCAGCCAGTTCACGGTTTCTGCAGTAAGGTTGTTGCGCTCCATGATCTCTGCGGCAACGTCGGCCATGTTCTTAACGGCAAACTTGAATACCGACTGCCCCTCCTGATAAACAAAGTGCTCTTTTGCCATAACAGTCTCAACAGTGGCAGGTTTCACTGATCCTCCCGCCTTTTGGTGCAGGAATACCCTCCCGCTACCATCTGTACGCAATACCGAGTCTATGATTCCATACCCATCTGTATTTGGCTCTAGCAGCACTGCGCCGCCTCCGTCGCCGAATATGATTGAAGTCGTCCGGTCCTCATAATTCATGATAGAACTCATTTTGTCCACCCCTATGACAACCACCTTTTTATGACGGCCGGTTTCTATGAACTGCGCACCCACCGTGAGTGCAAATATGAAGCCGCTGCATGCAGCATTTACGTCATATCCCCACGCATTGGTCATTCCTGCTTTATCACAGATCACATTGGCCGTCGCCGGGAACTGCATATCAGGTGTAGTAGTTGCACAAATCACCAGTTCTATTTCTGTGGGGCTTATTCCGCGCTTTTCCAGAAGTACCTTCACGGCCTCTACAGCTATGTCGCTGCTGCCTTTTCCCTCACCCTTTAATATACGACGTTCCTTGATACCGGTACGTGTGGTGATCCATTCATCCGTAGTGTCCATCATTGTCTCCAGTTCGGCGTTCGTGAGTCGATACTCAGGAACATATCCGCCTACGGCTGTAATGGCAGCATGTATTTTCTGCATTTATGATCTTATTTGCCTCAAAATTAAAGTAAAATGCAAAAAGAAGAAATTAAAAGTGGGTAACGCGGTCAACTATAACCCTTTGACAGGAACACATACCTGCCAACTCTCTGTGAAACAGCTATTTATAGCTTTGTCACCTCCGCAAAACAATGCGGAATGTAGTACCCTTTCCCACTTCACTTGATTTCACAAAAATTGATCCGTTGTGGTAGTTTACAATTATACGGCGTGCCAATGACAGCCCTAATCCCCATCCACGTTTTTTAGTAGTGAATCCGGGCTTAAATACGTCCTTCAACTGATGAGAAGGTATTCCCTTACCCGTATCCTGGATATCTATCCACACCTGCTGCGGGTTGTTGGTCAAAGTAACATCAATATGTCCCGACCCGGACATAGCATCCAACGCATTCCTTATCAGGTTTTCCATTACCCAGTCGAGCAACGGACCGCTTATAGAGACCGGAACTTCATTTTCGTTGCTATGCAGCTTTATATGTACCTTCTGTGGACTTCGTTTCTGCATATACTCTACTATGCTATGCAGGCGGGTCACAAGGTTTTCTTCTTCCAACTTTGGGGCGCTCCCAACCTTCCCGAAACGGTCGGCCACCAGTTTAAGGCGGTCCAGATCTTTCTGCATCTCGGTCACTGCCTCCGCATTACCGTCGTGGTCACGTAACAACTCAAGCCAAGCCTCTATAGAACTGAGCGGCGTGCCTAACTGATGGGCCGTTTCCTTTGAAAGCCCTACCCAAACCTGATTCTGCAAATTTCTATGGGCGGCATTGAGCGCCAGAAGCACTACCACGAGAAACAACACAATTATTGCCAACTGCACATATGGAAAATACCGTAATTGAGTGAGCAGATACGACTCCCCGTAATAAATATAGTTGCGCCCGGTGCCATAATCAACAACTATCGGAGGATGAAGTTTCTTGTACTTTAGTAAGTGTTCTCTTTCAGGAATTTTCAACGTTCCCGACGTATCAATATTCCTATTATCAATAATATTATCCTTCTCATCAGCTATTACTACCGGTATTGTTTTGTTCTGCTCCAGCGTATTTACTGCCACTTGTGTCTCCAGTTCGTTCGTGTTTGATGGGTTCGACAACACCTTAAGGGCTTCACCAAGCTCCTCCACCTTCTTTTTTTCCTCGATTGCCAGGTCTGCCGCCAGTCGGTTAGTGTAATACAGGGAGGCTCCCACAATGAGGACCGCGACAAGCGCCAGATATGTTTTCCAATTGAGATATTGCCGCATACAACGGGCTAAACGAATAGACTGTAAAAATATTATGATTTTGAGGGAATTACTATTATTTTTGCGAAGGAAACTTAACAATTCAATGAATACGAATCACAACAACTTCGGCGCTGAAATAGATAACCCGGACGATATTGAACTGAATAAACCCAGCAAATCGCGTTTTCTGTTCCTTTTGTCGTTTTTTGGAATCTTCATTTTCGCTTGGTCGGGCTGCTACAACCTGTGGGAGCATAAATATCAGAAGAATGACTCTGTGAAAGTGCCTGATAACACTTTATACGATCCTAAGTATAAGTAATTTCCTTAGTTGCGGACGGCATCGGTCAGATGTGTCCGCAGCTCTGTTATGCACATCGGCGTGGTGCCTGTCGGCATTGCGCCCGTCACAATTCTAGAATCAGGTACCTACTATGATCCGATGCCAGCACGACACCGCTGTTGTTATTCTCAGCTACAACGGCACCAAGTGGCACGAGCTCTTTCTGCCGCTGATCGTGGCCGAAGCTCATACCGGATATGATGTAGTGCTCGCCGACAATGCTTCCACCGACGATACGTTGGCATATGTTGAGACAAACTTCCCAACCGTAAAGACGCTTCGCATTACCGAGAACCATGGTTTCGCCAATGGTTACTACGAAGCACTGCGAGGTATCGAAGCAAAATATTACATACTGCTCAGCGCAGACTTTGAGGTAACACACGGATGGTTCCCTCCACTGCATGCAGCAATGGAGCGCGACACGCAAATGGCCGCCTGCCAACCCAAGATCCGCTACTACCGTGAGCGTGATAAATTCGAATATGCCGGGGCGGGCGGGGGCTTCATGGACAAGTATGGCTACCTTTTTTGCAGGGGGCGCATTTTCTTCGACATCGAAAAGGATCTCAATCAGTACGATGACGATATAGAGGTGTTTTGGGCTTCAGGTGGATGTTTCATGGTGCGGGCCGATCTTTATCACAAGGTAGGAGGACTGGACAACGAACTGTACGCGCACATGGAAGAAGTGGACCTTTGCTGGCGCCTTAAAAATGCCGGCTACAAGATTGGCTACACCGGGTCTTCTACCGTGTATCACGTTGGTGGGAGCGTCATCAGCTATGGCAGCACGCAAAAACTATATTACAATTTCCGAAACAACCTTATCCTGCTCATCAAGAACGAGAAAGGGTACAAACTGACGTGGTTGTTCCCGCTCAGGCTGGTACTGGATGGAATTGCGGGGCTACGCCTCCTGGTGACCGGACAACCCAAACAGACTTATACCATCATCAAAGCGCATTTCCATTGTTACCGCGAGATCGGCAAATGGTTCCGCAAACGCAGGGAAAACAAACAACTGATCACGACCCGCAACGAGGAAGGGATATACCGCCGCAGCATTGTGTGGGACTACTTCCTGCTACGCAAGAAGCTATTCACTCAACTGGGCTGGAAGCCTAAGAGTTTATAGAAATATACTTACCGGCACAGCTCCTTCTGAAAGAATATGCGACTCGCCTCCAAAATACTGCTAATAATATTGTCTGTATCTACAGGCGGACTGTTTCTGTATTCTGCATGGACAAAGGTGTTGCCTATTCAGCCGTTCGAATACACCATGGTTGAATACCTGAATCTACCTTGGCTGGCGGCTACTGTTGGCGCACGGCTCATGGTAGGGCTGGAAGCTGCGCTGGGCGGACTTTTAGTACTACATCTTTTCGGCAGAAATAAGCTAATCCTGAAAGCAGCCTTTGCAATGGTAGTTATTCTTTCAGCATACCTTGTATGGCTGTGGAGTACTGCAGGAGACAATGTGAATTGCGGCTGCTTCGGCGATGAAGTCTGGATGAGCCCATCCGCATCGCTTATAAAGAACGCGGGATTACTGCTGGTTATAGGGATACTGATCCGTTTTCACAACGGCCTGTCGTTCAAACGCAATAATGCGGTGGCCAACTGGCTGTTTGCGGCTGGTATCGCGCTGCCTTTTATTCTCTTTCCCATGAGCCGCACCACGCCCAACTGGCTCAATAAGGGCAGCTATTCACTGGACCTCGCCCCCCTCTACAATCCGATCGTTGACGACAGCGAGGCCTTGAAAGTTCCATACCCTGCAACCGCGCCGGTAGATCTTGCTCGCACCAAATATGTGATCGCATTCCTCAGTCCAACCTGCGAACACTGCAGGTTCACGGCCCGAAAAATGGCACTTATGCGTCGTTACGACACCACCCTGCCGTTTCTCATGGTCATAGGGGGAATAGCCAGCGATCTATCTGATTTCTGGAAAGCTACCAATGCAAAAAATGTTCCCTGGATGCGCCTGCACCGTGACCCGTTCTTAAAATATACAGGTGGCGTGTTCCCCCTTATTGTCTGGGTAGATAATGGTAAAGTTGTCGCAAGATCCACATATAATAGTCTGAACCAGCAGGCTGTAAAAGATTGGGTAACACGAAAATAATGGCTCCGCAGAGATTCAAGGAGAGCAACTCATTTCATGATTTCAAAAAAAAGACCGTTCTTTGTGTCAGTTAAGACAAAAGATTAATACTATGAAACATCTCATCTCTGCTGGTTTATTGGTCACTGCAACGCTGCTGCTTACCTCTTGCGAGAAAAGAGATTATACTTGTAGCTGTGTAATGAGCGATGGAACCCGAAGCGAAAAATGGCTCGGTTACATGCCCAACAATAC
>JBIKSN010000004.1:0-35067 GCA_044348585.1 Flavipsychrobacter sp. | reverse complement strand
GTTTCATATACGGATTTATCAACCTCTATACTTCTACCACTAAGAAATTATGCGTGTTCCTATAAGCTTCTATCACTATGAGACTAACCAATATTATTCACAGACTAACCAATTACAACCATTCAAACGATCAACTCAAAAGCAAGAAGCCTATGGATAGATAAGATCTCATTTCTGAAACAATTGAAACAATGAAACAAATTGGGAATACGTTACTGTAAACCCTGATCATTATGAACTAACCATTGAACACAATTAAGTAACGATATTTTACTATGTAAACTACCGGGCATCGCCCGAAACAAAATAGCCCCGGCAAACTGCAGGGGCTATTTAATTATTTGTATCTACTCAACTATAATTTGTTGAAGTCATCGTCTTTCTTGTAGTTACGGTCGCGATTATACCCACCGTCACGTTGCTCACGGTTATAGTTGGTATCACGGTTATAGCCGCCACTGTTATCGCGATTATATCCCCCCGTATTGTCTCGGTTGTAGCCACCGCCATTATCACGATTATAACCGCCACGATCACGGTTGAAACCACCACCACTACCCTCACGGTTGTATCCGCCACGGTCGCGATTGAAACCGCCGCCGCCCTCTCGGTTGAAACCACCGCCGCCGCTGTTATACCCGCCCGGGCGTGGTCCGCGAGGTTTATTGAATGATCGGCCACCGCCGCCGCCTTTCTGATTGTTCTGTTTCGCCTCTTTTACAGAGATAATATTTCCTTCAAAAAAAGTCTGATCGAGATTGTCTATGGCATCAAAACCTTTCATCTTGTCGGCCATTTCCACAAATCCAAAACCACGCGATGCACCCGTACTCGGATCGAAGATTACCTTATAGGAAACGATTTCACCAAATTCGGAAAAGAGGACCCTGAGCGCTTCAGCTGTAGTGTCAGGGTGTAGGTTTGCTACAAATAAATTCATTTTTCGAGATCTTATTTTACCATAATAATGAATTCAGGGAGACCCCTGCTCATTAAAACCGGATCCAAGGTACGGATTTCTTTTTAACGTAGCCAAATTATTAAATTTCAACAACATAGTTGGTATTATTTTTAAATGAAGGCAGGAAAAAATCCACAAAACTTCCCAAATGAAACGAATGAAAAGGCGGACAGGGATTTCGTAATAAAAAACTATCTTCGCAAAAATTTTTCCAGTACATGAACTTGCATGAATACCAGGCCAAAGAGCTCCTCAAACGCTACAAAGTACCCACACAGGAAGGTTTAGCAGTGTCCAATGTGGATGAAGCAGTAAACGCTTACAAGCAAATCGCAACTGAGAACGGAACAAAGTTCGCTGTTGTAAAAGCTCAGATCCATGCCGGCGGGCGCGGTAAAGGCCGTATGAAAGAAGCTCCGGACCAAAGCGGTGTTGCAGTAGTTAAAAGCGCTGACGATGTTGAACGCGTTGCCCGTAACATACTCGGAAATACACTCGTAACCATACAGACTGGTGATGCCGGAAAAAAAGTAAGCAAACTCCTCGTTGCTCAGGACATGTATTATGATGGCCCCAGCGAACGTAAAGAATTCTATCTTTCTATCCTCCTCGATCGTGCTAAAAAGCAGAACGTTATCATGTACAGCACCGAAGGCGGTATGGACATCGAAACAGTAGCGCACGATACACCGGAAAAGATCTTCCGCGAGTGGGTACAGCCCGGTTTCCCGCTTCAGGGTTTCCAGGCTCGAAAAATAGCTTTCAACCTCGGCCTCAGTGGCACCGCGTTCAAGAACATGGTTAAGTTCGTTACAAACCTGTACGATGCATACGTAGGTCTTGATTGCTCAATGCTTGAGATCAACCCTCTTTTCAAAAGCGCTGACGACAAGATCCTTGCGGTTGACTGTAAGATGAATCTCGACGACAACGCCCTGATGCGTCACCCCGACCTCGCAGACATGCGCGACAAGACGGAGGAAGATCCTACAGAAGTTGAAGCAGGCGAGTTCAACCTGAACTATGTGAAACTTGACGGTAACGTAGGTTGCATGGTTAATGGTGCCGGTCTTGCGATGGCTACTATGGATATGATCAAACTGGCTGGTGGCGAACCTGCTAACTTCCTCGACGTAGGCGGTACTGCAAACGCGCAGACAGTTGAAGCCGGTTTCCGCATTATCATGAAAGACCCTAACGTAAAAGCGATCCTCATCAACATCTTTGGTGGTATCGTTCGTTGCGACCGCGTTGCCGCAGGTGTGATAGAAGCCTACAACAAACTGGGCAACATCAACATCCCGATCATTGTTCGTTTGCAGGGAACAAACGCTGAAGCCGCGAAAGAACTGATAGTGAACTCAGGCCTCAAAGTTCAGAGCGCTATCCTGCTCTCAGAAGCAGCCGAACTCGTTCAGAAAGCAGTAAACGGTAACTAAGATTATTATTTATACCTGATTATGAAGAAGTTGCACCCATGTGCAACTTCTTTTTTTATGTATTAACCTCAGTTTTTGTACCTGCATTTCCTGTGTAAAAACCCAACTTTACTAACCGTCGTCAGACTGCGCAATGCGATTTAGTGTTATATTTGCAGGAAGTGATTACAATTTTTAAATAAACATAGTGAGTAAAGTAAACATTGTGCGTTTCGCACACAAAAACGGTGAGGGATTTTATGACTCACTAAAAAAAAGGATCGACGAGTTCTTCAAGGAAAATAATATCGCCCCTACCGGCAACAGCGAATTGAGGTGGAAAACCGTAGCAATGGTGTCACTGTTTTTCGTCCCTTACATTTTTATCGTAACGGGTTTTGGTGCATCAAGCCCTATCCTATTCTACGGCCTGTGGGCGTTGATGGGGTTTGGTATGATCGGCGTTGGCTGCGGCGTACACCACGACTCTAACCACGGGTCATATTCTTCCAACAAAACCGTGAACAAGGTTGTGGGCGATGTAGTGAATCTGGTTGGAGGTTACGATGTGACCTGGCGCATTCAGCACAATATCCTTCACCACACCTATACCAACATTGAAGGTCTGGACGAGGATATCGATACAGGCGGTCTGCTTCGTTTCTCGCCTCATTCCAAGAAACACTTCATGCATCGTTTTCAGCATATATATGGCTGGTTCCTGTACTGTTTGCTCACCATTCAGTGGGTTACTTACAAAGACTACCGCCTGCTGTTTATCTACAATGAGAAAGGACTGCTGAAGAAAGAAAAACTGACACTTGGCAAGGCGGTGTTAGAGCTCAGCATTTACAAGGTTATATACTTTACCTACATTCTTGTGCTGCCTATTATGTACTCAGGTATGCCTTGGCAAAGTGTTGTAGCCGGCTTCTTCTTGCTGCACTTCATTGCCGGTCTGGGCCTTTCATGCATTTTCCAGTTGGCACACGTACTTGAGTCTTCAGAATTCCCATTGCCGTCAGAAGACCGTAAAATGGAGAACAACTGGGCCGTACATCAGATGCTCAATACCGCCAACTTTTCACCGCGCAGCTACATGATGTTCTGGTTTGTAGGTGGCCTCAACTACCAGGTTGAACATCACCTGTTCCCGCACATCTCGCATGTCCATTATCCTCAAATATCAAAGATTGTAAAGAAAACTGCGGAAGAATTCGGTGTTCCATACAAAGTAATGCCGTCTTTCATGAACGCATTGGTTCAGCACTGGCGCATGCTCAAAAAGATGGGCACTGCATAACCCCCCGTCTCTGACACAATATATTTTTGAACGCCCTCGGCAAACCGGGGGCGTTCTGTTTTTTTTATCTCATACTGTTAATTCATGCTGTATAACCATGTTCAGTTAACGCCATTGGGGGTAGCCCCCTTTTCGATTTAAGTCCTATTTTTACCTTCAAATGAACTTTATGAATTTCAGACAGGTACTTTCAATTGTAAGTCTGTTTATCTCTTTCGGTGCTACTGCACAACTTAATGATAATGCGTACAGAAACGCTGACAATAAATACTACTGGCAAAACCGCCGGCCCGACGCATCCTACTGGCAGCAGGATGTTCACTACAAGATCTTTGCCAAAATGAATGAGGTTGAGCATGTGATAGAAGGTGCCGAAGAACTCACCTACTGGAATAACTCGCCCGACACACTCAGGTACATCTATTTTCACCTCTATCAGAACGCATTTATAAAAGGCTCGTATCTCCGCGATCTGGAACTGGCCAATAAGGTCAATTCACGCATGGGAAACCGTGAAGCGAACGGGCTGGGTATTGTAATAACGGATATAAAGATCGGTGCCAACAATAATATTGCCGCCACCATCGACAATACCATAATGAAGGTCACACTCCCTACCCCGCTCGCACCGGGGAGCAAGGTGTCGGTCAAGATAGGCTTCAATACCTACTACGACATTGGTGCCACTCGTCGCAGGATGAAAATGTACCCGGCATGGGGCTTCATGCACTACAACGGCTGCCAGTGGTTTCCAAAAGTTGCTGTTTATGACCGGATGCATGGCTGGGACACCTACCAACACTTAAATCGTGAATTTTATGGCGATTACGGATTGTACGACGTAACACTCGACTTTCCGTCAAACTACATTCTGGAAGCCAGCGGTGAATTGCAGAACAGAAAAGAGGTGCTCCCCGATACCTTGCGTGAAAAACTGGACATTAAAAACTTCGCAAACAAAAATTCCAACGAACCGCCTTCGACCATCATCCCATATGTAAAAGGTCAGCGCAAGCAGTGGCATTTTGTTGCCAATAACGTACACGACTTCGCATTTACAGGCGATCCATCTTACCGCATCGGCACCGCCTACTGGAAAGGCGTAGAGTGTGTGGCCATCGTTCAGGAGCCACATGCTGCAGGGTGGCAAAATGCCCCCGACTATATCACCAAGATCATTAAGACCTTCTCAGAGGGTATCGGTATGTATTGTTATCCGAAAATAGTGGCCGCCGATGCCGCCGATGGTATGGAATACCCTATGATCACCCTCGATGGAGGCTCTGATCCGGGCTACCGGGGACTTCTGGTGCACGAGATAGCCCACAATTGGTTTTATGGGCAGGTTGGCAGCAACGAGACTTACAGGGCCGCCATGGATGAAGGATTCACCCAATTCCTCACAGCGCTGGGCCTTCGCCGTATAGACGGAGAAAACCTTGTAACCGGCAGATCAAAGTCTGCTTACCGCAATCGTTTCGCCCAACCCACCAATGTGCTTGACCTTCGGGTGCTCAACGCCTATACCAGCAGCGCGCTCAACCAGAATGAACTCTCTATCAACACGCACTCTGATGATTTCCACAGTGCGCTTGGCCAGGGTGGCGGCTATGGTGCCGTATATTACAAAACGGCAAGCATGCTCTACAATCTTGAATTGGTTTTAGGCGATTCACTCTTCGAGAAAGCAATGATGCATTACTTCGACCAATGGAAATTTGCACACCCCTACTTCGAAGACTTCCGTGCATCAATCATTCAGTTTACCGGTATCGACCTTTCCTGGTTCTTCGATCAGTGGTTCGAGACTACGAAAACCCTCGACTATGGTATCACACGCATAAACAAAGTACGAGGCACCGACAGCTTCGACATCCGTTTCCGCCGTCGCGGGCAAATGCAGATGCCGATCGACTTTACCGTTACAGCTCGCAACGGAATTCAGACTACTTACCACATCCCCAATACTAATTGGTTCAATAAATCGACAACGGCAACTGTACTTCCCAAATGGTATGGCTGGGGCAAGCTGCATGAAACATATACGGCACGTATACACATGCCAACCGGCATACAGGACGTTCAGATCGATACCACAAACCGCCTCGCTGACCGCAACATGTTAGACAATTATCGCACCCGAGGCATGTTGCTGAGCCCTCGTGCCATAAAATGGCGCTTCGATGGTGGCCTGAATCCGCAGACCGACCGTAAACATTATCGTGCATACGTTAGGCCCGATGCATGGTGGAACCCAATTGACGGTATTAAAGCAGGGCTTCACTTAGACGGTGACTACCTTTCTACTTTGTATAAAATAGATGCATCTGTATGGTGGAACACACATTTCCTTCAGGAAGATGCATACAAATCGTTTAAGGGCGAAAGTTATTATGCCCGCTACAAGCCTGTCAACTATTCATTCAATTACAACTCCCCCATCAGCCGCAATTGGCCAAAACTACAAATGCAGGTCAACTCCCGCTACCTCGATGGTCTTTGGTGCAACCGCGGTGGCTTCAACTGGCTCATGTCTGAGAAGAACACTATCCAACTTTACGGACAAATGCTGTGGCGCGGATCAGTAAATGACCTCGCCTACCTGAATGACCCGCTTGAATGGAGCAGCACACCAGGACGCAAAAATAACTCTATCAACGCTGCGTGGACACACCACTACGAATATTTCCATGGTCAGGGTCGTTACACCATATCTGCCAGAGCTCCTATGCTTCAGAAAGACGCCTTGCCATTTAGCTACTCGTGGGCACAACTTGAATCAGTTAACTATGGTTTCATAGATCGCCTGGAGATCCGTACCCGCCTCTTTGGTCGCTTCGGTCTCGGAAGGCAATTACCATACGAAAGTATGTTGTTTATGGCCGGTGCCAGCCCCGAAGAGTTGATGGAGAACAAGTACACTCGTAGCATCGGTTTCACCCCGACCGACTGGCGCGGTACTTCATTGTATGACGTGAACCACATGCATCAGGGAGGTGGCTTAAACCTCCGTGGGTACGCAGGTTATTTTGCACCCGACGAATATAAAAATGGCCTGCTGACCGGCTACAAAGGACGTAGTGGTGCCTCATTCAATATGGAGATTGGTTTCGACAACTACATCCAGTGGCGCCCGCGCCTCACAAGGAACTGGCTCAAAGTAAACCTGTATGCCTTTGGTGATGCAGGTATAATGGAACTAAGCCAGTACTCCTTCACCAATTTCCATAACGTGGTGCCTACCACAACCTGGGGAACGCTTCATGCCGATGCAGGAGCAGGATGTGCTTTCACTATTAAAAATTGGGGCATTTTCGAAAAAGCAAAACCGCTTACTATTCGTGTAGACGTCCCTGCATTTCTCAACAGGCCACCATACGGCAACAGCCAATATTGGGGACTTAGATATGTGGTTGGCATCAACCGCGCATTCTAACTAGTTGAAATGTGCGCGCCTGTAAAATCTGCTATCTACTTTTGGTTGAGTAGCACACAATTCTTACCTTTGCACCCTCTTACACAAAAATAGTTCGATTGTGTAACGGTAGCACAACAGACTCTGACTCTGTTTGTCTAGGTTCGAATCCTAGTCGAACTACCCTTTAAAATGGCCTGACAGTTTTTTCCTGCAGGCCATTTTTATTTCCCGGCAAAACATCGTCCGATCAGGAAACAGGCATTTTTCTGTCATAGTATCATTTATCACACACCATACCTCCAAAAGCGTACTATCATAAAATTCAGTTTTGATGGTCTCCATTGTCGGTTGTAACTTGTTTCTTATTTGATTCGGCACCATCCCACACCGACAAGACTGTCTAAAACTTCCTCATTGTTAGGAGAACGAGGCAACTGAAAGCTGCGCGGATTACTTGCCCCCCGACAAGGCAGGTGAGAAGTTACTTGGAAGCAAGTGCGCAGGTTTTGGGAAGCAAGTGCGCAGGTTTTGCGCAATTGTGGGAAGCAACATGCGCACCATCCCCCCGAAAAACTATTGATTATCAATAAAAACGTGCGCAAAACAACAAAATGAAAAAAACTGAAGTAAATAACCCAAGATCAAAACAAATTCCTGACTAACCATCCAACCGTTACCCCAGTCCCAAATTCCAACCCGCCGCCAGTAAGCTCCCCAATTCCTAACCCCTAATTCCCAATCCCCCAATCCCCGCTATTAATTATCTTGCAGCCTGAAATGGAATACAAACGGTTATTGATCACAGCAGCGCTGCCCTATGCCAACGGGCCGGTGCACATTGGCCACCTTGCGGGATGCTACCTGCCGGCCGATATATATACAAGGTATCAACGCGCGCAAAAGAGAGACGTTAAGTTTGTTTGCGGCAGCGACGAACATGGTGTGCCCATCACTATAAGGGCTATGAAAGAAGGCGTGACGCCACAGGATGTGGTGGACAGGTACAATGCTATTATCCGCGACAGCTTCGCAGATATGGGTATTTCTTTCGATATCTATTCCCGCACTTCAAACAAAACCCATCACGAAACATCACAAGCATTTTTCAAAAAACTATACGACGATGGTGTCTTTGAGGAGCGCGAGACCGAGCAATACTACGACGAAGAAAAGAACACCTTCCTTGCCGATCGTTACATTGTAGGTACCTGCCCCGTGTGCAGCAACCCCAATGCCTACGGCGACCAGTGCGAAAAATGTGGCTCTACCCTCTCTCCCGAGCAACTGATCGACCCTCGCAGCGCACTCAGCAGTGCTCCGTTGGTAAAGAAAACGACTAAACATTGGTACTTCCCGCTCGATAAATACGAAGTTTGGCTGAACGAATGGATCGTAGAAGGCAAAAAGGATAGCTGGAAATCGAACGTTTATGGGCAGTGCAAAAGCTGGATTGACAGTGGTCTTCAGGCGCGTGCCATGACACGCGATAGCAACTGGGGGGTACCCGTTCCCCTGCCCGGTGCCGATGGAAAGGTTCTCTATGTGTGGTTTGATGCACCCATCGGCTACATTAGTGCCACAAAAGAGCTTACGCCTCATTGGGCCGACTATTGGTGCAAAGAAGACACTAAGTTGGTACACTTCATAGGAAAGGATAACATAGTATTCCATTGCATCATCTTCCCTTCAATGTTGAAGGCGCATGGAGGATTCGTTCTCCCCGACAATGTTCCTGCCAACGAATTCCTGAATATCGAGGGTCAAAAGGTTTCGACCTCACGCAATTGGGCTGTTTGGGTCGATGAATATGTAAAAGACTTTCCCGGACAGCAGGATATGTTGCGGTATGTTCTGTGTGCAAACGCGCCCGAATCAAAGGACAACGACTTTACATGGAAAGACTTTCAGGACCGCATTAATAACGAGCTCGTCTCGGTCTTTGGTAATTTCGTCAACCGTGCATTCGTATTGATGCACAAGCTTTGCGGCGGTCGTGTACCAAAACTGCACGAAGACGTGATGGATGATGCCGATCGTGCACTCATCGCCGAGATCAAAGGTGCTGCTCAAAAGGTAGAGGCGTGCCTCGAAGGCTATAAATTCAGGGATGGACTTTTTGAAGTGATAGACCTGGCACGTAAAGCGAATAAGTACATGCAGGACAAACAGCCCTGGATCGTTGCCAAGACTCTTGATGCGAAACCCGAAGATCAGAAGCTCATCGACAACTGCCTGCACCTATGCCTGCAGCTCACGGCAAATCTGGCCATTCTCTCCAACCCCTTCCTCCCATTCACATCTAAAAAAATGTGTAGCCTGATGAAGGTGGTAGAGCGTATGCTCGACTGGGAGAACGCAGGTCGTATAGACCTGCTCAAATCAGGTTACCCGTTGCCAGCACCCGAATTGCTGTTCCGCAAGATCGAGGACGCTGAAGTGGCCGCCCAGGTTGAAAAACTACACGACAATCTTAAAAAAGCAACAATGACGACCGACGCTGCAAATAACAATCAGGAAGCAAAAGAAACCGCTCCTGCTGTACCTGACGCTCCGGCATATCTACCCCCGAAACCGGAGATCACAATAGATGATTTTGCAAAGATAGATCTGCGTGTAGCCACTGTACTGAGTGCTGAAAAAGTTGAAAAGGCCGACAAATTGCTCAAATTGGAACTGGACCTTGGCTACGAAAAACGTACCGTTCTGTCCGGCATTGCCCAACACTTTAAACCCGAAGATATTGTCGGTAAACAAGTGACGGTTGTAGCGAACCTGGCGCCCCGTAAAATGAAAGGCATTGAAAGTAAGGGCATGATACTAATGGCTCAGAATCTCGACGGTGGTCTGGTTTTTGCTGCACCGGTAACCCCTGCCGATAATGGCGGTGAAGTACGTTAATATATTTTTGATCCTCAAGGGACTAATATCCGATTGAACAGAAAGGTAATTTTATTGCCTTTCTGTTTATATTTTTGGTAAATAGTCGCCACTGTACATCTCCTGAATTGCTCGGGAATCCCGTTATGCTTTTTTACATTCGAGTTAAATCGTATATTGTAAACCCGTCTTCAAAATAGTCGGGAAAACCAGGAGAAATGACACCCGCAACACACTTCATTCCAGGCACTGTCCGCCGGCTGGTGGTATATGCCATCGAACGGAGATCTCAGTTGATCGGAGCATTGATGTTAGTGTTTATGTCTTTGTCATCGTCAGCGGTTACCTCATTATTCTCCGCCGATAAGGTAGCTGGTTGTGCCCCCTTGGTGGTCAACTTCACCCCAAATGACGCACCCTGTAGCGGATGTACCTATTCCTGGAACTTCGGTACGGGATCTCCCGTCTCCGGATATACAGCATCATCCAGCTTCCTGACTGCCGGTGTCCACGTCGTAACACTGACCGTTACCAGCGGTGCGCTGTCTAGTAGCAGCACTCGCACAATAACTGTATACGCCAATCCCACTGTGAGCTTCACCGCTAATGACACAGCGATCTGTCCGGGCAAGGCTGTAACCTTCAATAATACAAGTATCAATGGAGCGTCCGGCCCCGCCACGATCAAGTGGCGTCTTGGAGATGGCGATACAGCCTTGGTGAGCCCGGTAACTCATATCTACATGCTGCCCGGCTATTATAACGTGGCCTTGTCAGTTACCAATTCCAATGGCTGCACCAGAACCCTTACCAAAACCACCTTGATACATGTATATACCCCCCCGATCGTTAGCTTCACCCAAAACAAGACCACTGTATGCGACCCGCCGGCGTCTGTGGCATTTACAAATACCTCATCCGGGGCAGGTCCGTTTACCTATGTTTGGCGCTTTGGCGACAATACCACAGATGGTTCCACCAACCCAACACACATCTATTCCACCAATGGCACCTACAACGTTCTGCTTAAGGTTACAGATGTACATGGCTGTCCCGACAGCACCGTAGGGGGCACAGTAACTGTTGGTGCGGTCACCTCAGGTTTCAGTTTCGATGATACAGCCTGCATAAATGCACCTGTGTCGTTCACTAACACCAGCAGCACTCACACCTTTCGGCAGTGGCTGTTTGGCGACGGAGCCTCAGCAACAACCGTAAACGCTGTGCATACCTATACGGCTGCAGGCACGTACCAGGTGAAGCTGATCACCGGCTTCAGTCCATGTATAGACACACTGACGCAAGTAATGCACATTATTCCCGGCCCTACCGGTTCCTTTACGGTAACACCTGCACAGCCTTGCGCCGCCCCGGTAAGTGTACGATATACATCAACCGCTCCGCCCGGCACCAATGTTACATGGGTATTTGAAAACGAACACGTAAGAACCGGAAACTCATATATCCACACCTTTCTGGCCGACAGTATCGTTGACATAATGATGGTTAAAATTCATCCCACTTTTGGTTGCAGGGACACCATCAAGGTAAAAGATACCCTCTACGACCACATATTCAAAATTACTGTCGATCACGACCGTGGGTGCGCTCCATTGACCGTGAACTTTGCTACGACGAGCTTTACATCCAAACCAACCGGTCTTGTAGCCCCCTATCCCTATCCGATCGATTCAATAAAGTGGACAATGGGAATACCGGGGGCAACGGCCTCCGGAGCCACCACAAGTTATACCTACAATGACACTGGTGTCTACAGGGTATACGCCAGAATATATACAAGGAATAACTGCATAGTTAAAGACTCGATTGACATACTAGTTGGCAATGTACCGGCAGCTACTTTTACTGCTGCGCCACTACGCGCCTGCCGGGAAGATACCATAACATTCACTGCAACAGTAACCCATGGTATTGTGGATTCCTTTGTTTGGGACTTTGGTGACTATCTCACCTTCACCGATACGTCCGTTAAGAAACGACCTTATACGCTTCCCGGAGAGTTTACTGTTACGTTGACCCCATGTTTCTACGGATGCTGCGGTGACACGTTCATAAGGCGCGACTATGTTTTGATCGACTCTCCCAAGGCAGTTCTGTTTTACAAATTCAATTGTCCTATCGACAAGCAAGTGCTTTTCTTTGACTCCTCTATAGGCAACGATGTACGGACCTGGTACTTTGGAGACGGGGATTCATCTACAGTTCCATACCCTGCACATACCTACGCGTCACCCGGGCAATACCCTATTGAACTGATAGCCCGTAATACTGTTGCCGGATGTGTGGATCGACGGCGCGACACCATCAAGGTAGTAGATCCACATCCTGACTTTACTGCAAACATTACGCAACTTTGCGAGCCCGACACTGTAATACTACAGGCACTGGATACTACCGGTACTCAATTATCATTTAAGTGGATCATTGAATCGACATCGACGCCGTACAATAATCCACGAACATACAAACACGGATTCTCGCTACCGGGGCGCTACGATATAACGATGGTCTCCTGGGATGAAAACGACTGCCTGGATACGATCAGAAAGCCAAACTATGTGGTGCTGGGCAAACCTTTTGCCGGGTTTAAGCCATCGGCACCGCAAGGTTGTGTGCCGTTCTCTGTCACCTTCACGGACACCAGTAAACAGGTGATCGGTCTGACAGCTTCGACGTACAGGTGGAACTTTGGCGACGGCGACACAGCATTAACAACATCTGCAACGTTTAACCATACTTACACAGCCGTCGGAACTTATACAGTAACCGAAGTAGTGACGAACAATATAAACTGTAATGACACGATCAAAGGCGTCATCACAGTTTTGAATGCCAACCCAAATTTCAACGCGACTTTGACACACCCGTGTATCGGCGTACCGGTGTCGTTCAATAATACCACGATCGACCTCGTGACCTGCAAGTGGCAGTTCGGAGATGGGGATACTTCGTTACTCACAACACCGACCCACGCATACGATGACACCGGACGATACAATGTTTCTCTTACAGTCACCGACTCGCACGGCTGCACTGCCACCACCACATTTATCAACTATATCACCACGACAAAACCCACAGCACGGTTCACAGTTGTGGACTCTGTTTCTGTATGCGTTCCTTTCCTTGCCCAATTTTATAACAGCAGTATCGGTGCGTGGACCTATTCCTGGAAATTCGGTGACGGACACGAATCTGTAGTTCCCTCTCCTACCAACAACTACACGGTCGCGGGCATCTATACAGCACAGTTGATAGTTACCAACCCATGGGGCTGTAAGGACACTGCAACCCGAACCATGAAGGCCTATGGATACCCGGGAGGTTTTACCTATACCCCAAAGACCGGTTGCAGCCCGATGAATGTGCACTTCACGTCGTCTTTGGAGAAAGTTCCGAGTATTACATGGGATTTTGCTGATGGTGTCATAGTAACAACATCAGGCAGTGATACCATTAGCCACGTGTACACGACACCAGGCGCATATGTACCCAAATTGATCCTTAGCGATAATGCAGGTTGTGTAGCTTCAAATATCGGAACCGACACCATCAAAGTGAGTGCCGTAGTGGCGAAACTTGTTACGTCGCCGGATACCATATGCCCGGGTATCTACTTTTCACTCATCGATTCATCCAGAACGTATTTCTCACCCATAGTGTCACGAACTTGGGTGTATGATGCCCTCACCAGCACCACTCCTTCACCGATGCACATGTTTGCGTCGCCCGGCATGTATGCCATTCATCTGGAGTCGAGAAACGGCTGGGGGTGTGTTGGCGTGAAAGACACTGACATAATTGTTCCATTTGTAGCTCCCATTACCGGCGATACAATTTTATGCACCGGTACGGCCACTACGTTTTCGAGCGCTACAAGCGGCGGGGTGTGGAACAGCAGCGATGCACTAAAATTGAATTTCACTTCCGTATCGGGTCTTGCGAATGCACTAGCTGCAGGCACGGCTACTATTTCATACAAAGCGCTGGGTTGTCGTGTGGAAAGAACCGTAACCGTCCAGGCTACTCCGCCTGCTATTGCAGGGACATATACTGTTTGCGCCGGAGCGACCACTATGCTTAACAACACCATGGTGGGAGGAAGCTGGATAAGCGGAAACACAGCTGTCGCAACCGTCAATTCCCTCGGTACTGTTACGGGCGTAAGTGCCGGAACGGTGACAATCACTTACAAAGCCGGCATATGCTTTTCAACAGTCACAGTCACTGTCCTTGCCATGCCGGCAGCTATTGGTGGAGACAAAGACATATGTAGTGCATCCACCACTCTGCTTACGAATACCCTTAGCGGTGGGATCTGGAATAGTTCAGACACAACAATCGTGAAGGTTGACAACATAGGCACGGCGACCGGCATAGTGGTCGGTACTGCTACAATTACCTACAATGTCAACGGCTGTATGGCAACAACTACGGTAACCGTGAATAATTCCATTCCGCCGATCTCAGGGCAATTGACCGTTTGTGTTGGGAACAGCACAACGCTTTCGAATGCGGGAGCTGGTGGAACCTGGATCAGCGGAGACACTGCTGTGGCAACTATAACGCCTGCCGCGGGAATATTGTCGGGCAAACAAGTGGGCACCTGCCTGGTCACTTATTCGCTGGGCGGCGGATGCCGCGACACGGCTGTCATTAACGTAATTCCACCACCCGACCCCGGTACACTTTCCGGCCCCGATGCTGTTTGTATAGGCGATAGTGTTGTGATCACTCCTTCCATACCCGGTGGCACATGGTCGGCTTCCGGCAGCGGAATATCAGTTATAGCGGGAAACGCCCGTGGTATCGCTACAGGTTCAGACACGGTTATTTATACGATCACGGCTGCTTTCTGCGCGTCGAAGACAAAAACACCAATATATGTAAATCCGTTGCCTGACGCAGGCACGATAACAAATACCGGTCCGTATTGCGCAAACGCGACAGCCGTTCTTGCAACACAACCAATTAATACCGGTGGTTGGTACAGCCTTAACTCGTCGATCGTGACCATCGACAGCGCGTCCGGCACTGCCACTACCATAGCACCCGGAAAGGCCACCATCGTTTTTACCGCAATTGACACCAATGGATGTAAAAACACTACATCAGCAGAGATGGATGTTATCGTTCCGAACTTTACATTATATGAAAGCATCAATGACGTAAGTTGCTGGGGAGACAGTAATGGTAGCATCACACTTACAGTGACCGGAGCCCCAACCTTTGAGTACTTGTGGAGCAATGGTAAGACCACTCCGTTAGTTACCGGCTTGCAGCAGGGCACCTATTCAGTATTAGTGACGCAACAACCCACCCAATGCAAAAAAACAGGCAGCTATGTGGTAGCCATGCCCGACAGCCTGTGGGTCGATGCCACTGCAATTCCTGACACATGCGCATTAGCACGCGGTATGATCACAGCACTGCCGTATGGTGGTGCACCTCCTTACAATTACATCTGGACAAAGGGATCAGCTAAATATCCGGATCTGTCTGTACTGACCGGTGCAACAAAAGGTGTCTATCTACTGACGCTGAAAGATGCAAAGGGCTGTATGGATACAATTTCTGTGAATGTGGATGAAGGACCATGTAATGCTGTTGAGATATACGATGTAATTACCCCCAATGGAGATGGCGTGAACGACTTCTGGGTGATCAATGGTATTAAGGATTACCCGCGCAATACGGTACAGATATTTGATAAATGGGGAGACGTAGTTTATGAAAAGCAGGGCTATAGCAATGAATGGCGGGGACAGGGAAATAAAGGGGAATTACCCGATGGCACCTACTACTACCTGGTAAAACTCAATGAACCCAACAAATTTGGCGGCCCGGCTGACTATGCAGGCGCAATATTGCTGAAGCGATGAGAAAGTTGATACTACATAGCATCCTGGTGCTCATGCCGCTTTTTGCCATTGCGCAAAGCGATCCGCATGTAACCATGTTCATGTATAACAAACTTCTATACAATCCCGGATATGCGGGCAGCAGAGACATGACATCTGTCAACGCTCAGTACCGCAACCAATGGGCTGGTATACCCGGTGCACCGAAGACCATCAGCATTACCGCCGACGGCCCAGCAGGAAGTTACATGTTGCCATTCCGCCATGTTGCGACCGGCATCAGTGTTACCAACGAGAAAGTGGGAATAGAAAACAACACTGCCATAAAAGGTTACTACGCTTACAGGATCAAACTGGCAAAATCTATTTTGTCACTCGGATTATCCGGCGGCGGCAGCTTCTATTCAGCAGCATACAGTAACCTTACGCCCTTTCAGCAAAACGACCAGAACCTTACTACCGACATAAGGAATGCCTTTCTGCCCAATTTCGGAACGGGAGCTTACTGGTGTACCGAGAAATACTACTTGGGTCTCTCTGCCCCATCTCTGTTGGAGAATAAGTATGACAAAAAGGGTACACAGATCGCACGGCAGGTGCGTGGATATTACTTGTCGGCGGGCTATGTATATGAATTGAATTCTGTCGTAAAGCTGAAACCTCAGATACTGGCCAGATTTGCACGCAACAGTGATTACGGTTTACCGTTCAACTGCGACATCAATCTCTCAGCCATAGCTTATGACAGGCTAATGATAGGTGCCACGTACCGAACTGACAAATCGCTTTCGGCCATTGCGCATATGCAGGTAACACAGTTTATCAATATGGGATATAGTTATGATTATCTGCTTTCAGATATAGCGCCATATGCCAGAGGGGCACATGAATTTGTTGTTGGTCTCGATCTGGTTCGCGACCGACTGAAATATACAACCCCTCGTTTCAGTAAATCATTCTAGCCCACATGACCGCTAAACGCATTGTGATCTTATTGGTTTTCTTTCAACTGTTTGCAGTTTCTGCATACGCGCGGGGCAACAAAACCTCACTGAAAGCAAATTATTACTTCAACCACTATGCCTACCATGAAGCGATCCCATATTTTGAAGAGCTGGTTTCTTCATCAAATGACCTTGAATCGCTAGAAAAACTCGCTGAATGTTACCGCCTGACAGGCAATGACGAAAAAGCTGCGGCTATTTACAACAGGACTACCACAACAGACACCTGCACAACCGAATTGTATGTCAAGTATGCCCACGTATTGATGAGGCTTGGCCGCTATGAAACCGCGGTATTGGAGCTGAAGTCATGTATTGACAAGAACGGAAACGACAACCGGATAACAAAACTGATAAATGCATGCGAACAAGCTGCTGAAAGATCAGCAAATGAGTTCCCTGCAGGTATAACAATATTCCAACCGTTCAATTCTAATGGGGCTGACTTTGCCCCTACTGTCTGGAACGGAAATGTGGTGTTCACCTCAGACACAGTTGTCGGCGTTAAAAAAGGGTCGGACAAATGGACGGGGAATAAATATTTCAGTATCTACAAGGTCAGTTCCGACGGCGCACCTTCCTCAACTATTGACAAGGTTCCGGGACCTAAGGATATGTACATCAAACATCACATCGGCCCTTGTACATTTGCCAAGGGAGGGAAGGAAATGTACTATACCCGGTCACGATACGATGCCGGATTCCTGAAGGAAAAAGCGAAAGGAGGAGCAGACAGTTCAGTTTACCTTGAAATAATGATAGCAGGTGATTTCGACAGTTCAGCACAGAAATTCACATCAATAAAGCCGTTTCGCCACAACAGCACAACCTATTCTGTGGCGCATCCGGCGGTATCGCCCGACGGGAAACGCCTTATCTTCTCATCTGACAAACCAGGAGGTTATGGCGGACGAGACCTGTATTTGTGTAACAACGACTACGGAAGTCTTTGGAGCGTTCCGACACTGATCGATTCAACGATAAACACCGGAGGTGATGAAGTTTTTCCCTGGTGGGCTGATGACAGCACACTTTATTTCTCGTCTGATGGGCACAACGGACTAGGCGGTCTGGATATTTACCGTGTGCAACTGAACAGGGCGGAAAACGAATGGACAAACAGGGAAAACATGCCGCAACCTTTGAATTCGTCCTATGACGACCTTTCGCTGGCACTGCCTGCAAATTCGGGCAGCGGCTATTTCTCGTCGGACCGACCGTCGAAAATGGCGGGTGATAATATATTTTTCTATCGCCGCATGAAGCTATACATGAAGGTGATAGTAGTAGATTCTGCCACCGGTAAACCTTTGGATGCACACATTACCAGTAGCTCTGTAAAAACGGGCAGTGACCAAATTGTGCCGGCCGGTACTGCGTTTGTGGAACGACTGTGGCCTGACGCCGAGTATTTTGTGAGCGTCAGCCGAAAGTATTACAAACCTCTATCCTTATCCTTTGTTGCGACTTCGGCAGTAGGTACAGGTGAGACCGATACCATTTTTAAAAAAATTGCTCTTGCCGCAATAGACAATAGTTGGGATTCTACTTTTGCAATAACTATCACAGAGACCGAGGGCGGCACTCGTCCGGGCATCATGGATAGCCCCGCTATCAGCAGTTTTGAGGTAAACAAAGTCTATGTGATCGGGTATTTCGACTTCAACTTCAGTAAGTTCTATTATAAAGCCGGGAAAGCCGATATAAACGTGGAGAAACGAGTGGTACTGGACACCCTGGCCAATATCCTGAAGAGAAACCCTACTATGTCCATTCAGGTACGGGCCCATACCGACTGCCGCGGCACAAGTGAGTACAACATGAAACTTTCCGTTGAACGCGCAGCGTCTGTGGTGGAGTACCTGCTGAAAAAAGGCATAGCTTCCGGCAGGCTTGAATACAAAGGGTTTGGAGAAACTGACCCTATAATCCCCTGCCCCGATTGCCAAGCCTGCACAGAGGAACAACACGCCCAGAATCGGGTACTTGAGTTCAAAGTGCTTAAGATCTGATTTCGACGTATCTATGAAGGAAGTATATAACGTAAAAAAGAGAGATAAATTTTTGTATTTCAGAATGGAACGCCTATCTTTGCAGTCCGAAAAATTATTGTTAACGCAAAATAATTTCTATTATTTATGTCGGTAAAAATCCGTTTGCAGAGACATGGGTCGAAGAAGCGCCCATTCTACTTCATCGTAGCGGCTAGCACAACTGCTCCCCGCGATGGTAAATTCATTGAAAAACTGGGTACTTACAACCCACTCACAGTTCCGGCTACTATCCGCATGAACCGTGAGCGTGCGCTCCACTGGTTGGACAAAGGTGCGCAACCTACCAACACTTGCCGCAGGATCCTTTCTTTCAAAGGCGTTCTGTACCTGAAACACCTCATGCGTGGTGTATCTCTGGGTCTGTTCGATCAGCAGACTGCTATGGAGAAATTCGAAAAGTGGAACGGAGAGCATGAAGAGCTGGTGGCTCGTCGTGAAGAAGCTCACCGCAAGCACAAAGCTGACAAGCGTCATGAAACAATGAAAGAGTCAGTTCGTAAAGTAGAAGAAAAGAACCTGGCTAAAGCTGCACAAGAAGAAACCTCTGATCAACCTGATGTTGTAGAAGGAGAAGCTTCTGAATCTGCTGAAGCATAATTCTGATAATACTTACAAATAGAAATAGCGACCAAATGGTCGCTATTTCTATTTTATCCCGTATCACTTACTGTCAGAAATGCACCTGTATGCCCCCTTTGTACCCTATGCGCATTTCCATTTGCTGCGCCACTGCCATTCCTGAATACAGAATGTGTGTTTCTACAAGCGGAGCGTCAGGTTTGTAATTATAGAACGACACATTATAACCGGCACCAGCGAACAACTCAAATGCACCAAACCTGACAGAAGGCATTATGCGCACACTGTACTCATTATAGAACAAGCCACGTACATCAGTAAGTGACACAGCCCCGATCTCATTATTTATCCGGAACTTTTTATAAACCGGCAAATGTGCTCCTATACCTGCTTCTATACCGGCAAGCACAGAGGAGCCTGACACATTCCCTCCTAAGCCGAATATACCATACAATACCCTGCCGCCGGAACGAAGTGTGACAAACGAGTTACCATAATCGTCAACTGAAAACCCAAGCGCTTTTTCACCCGACCGAACAATGTTGATGATGCCGATAGGATAATCGGATGAGTCTGCAACATTGACAAAGCCTGCAATCTGCACCCCCTTAACTTTACCCGCAATGTTGATGAAACCGGCGATCTGGGCCCCATCTACGTTCTCAGCAATATTGATGAAGCCGGCGACCTGAGCGCCCCTTACCCGACCGGCAATGTTGATGAAACCTGACGCCTGAACATTAGCCGTTTTGGCTCCGTTCATAAAACCAGCCGCCTGTACACCATGCAAAGTATCGGCCGCTACATTCATGAAACCCGATGCCTGCACGCCTTCAACCTTGTCGGCTTTGTTCATAAATCCGGCTGTCTGTACACCCTTCAAACTTCCTACCACAAAATTGCTAAATCCACCGGACTGAACGCCTTCAACGTTTCCGGCAACGACATTAAACACACCTGCGGCCTGTACATATCTGACATCGCGCTTATCAATATTGAAAATCCCGGCAAGCTCTACGCCTTCCACTCCTGCAGTGTAGCCTCCAAGCAGATTGAACGAGAATTTGTTTTCAACTTGTCCACTCATTTTGCCGTGAGTACCAACTCCCGGAATCAGTGAAAACTGGTAGGGCTTGTCCACAAAAAACTTGCCCAGGTTCATACTTTGCGTCTTAAGTTTTGACGAAATAAGCTTCCGGCCAAACCACGAACGCCCCACCCCTGAATACTGGGTAACTACCATATCTGGCAGTGAATATGTCTCGGGCAAAATAGTTAGTGATAATTCCTGATCGTACCCCTTGATCAATGAGACGCTGGTATCTACATAAAACCCTTTGCTGACAACAATTTCAGCAGACTGGTATTTATCCCTGTCGCGAAGGTGCAAGGAAAAATGACCGTCCTTGTCTGTAATGGCAGAAGCCAATTGCTGACGCTCGAAAACACTCACATCAGCCAGTGCATCGCCCGTATTACCGTCGGTGATAAATCCACTTATTGTGTACCATTTCTCTTTCTCGGGCGGTTGAAGAATTACATATTTTTCTGTCTCCACATACCGAAATTGTTCCCCCAGAACTCCATCCAACACTTGTTTCACTGGCTGGCCATGTGCAGATACCGACACGAGGCTATCCTTTCTGATGATGTTACTGTTGTAAGAGAAGTAAAATCCACCTTGCCTGCCAATGGTTTTTAGCACCTCTGCAAGGGGCTTTTTGGTCATTTCAACAGATACCTTTTTCTGCAGTAGGCTTTTAGTCTGACCCGTAACCGTGCCGGTAGCTGCAAAAAAAACAAATAAAATTGAGCACAACTTTATGTGGTCGTATCTTATCGGCGATCGGGGTAAGAAAAGGAAAGTGAATGATTGACTAAAATACATGTAGCGGTGGATAGTAATGTCAAAAATATAAACTTGTCGGCGAAACTTATGCCGGCCGACGGGAGGACTGCGCCGCCATCATCGTTCCTTCAATAACACCTTACCATCCCTTCTTTCGACAATCATCTCATTCCTGAAAGTCTTACCAATAACATCTATTATATTATCGAGTGATTCGTTGGGAAATGTAGCCGATAAAGGCAGTGTTTGTAACCTGGGGCTCTCTATCACAATCTGTGCATTATAAGCATCATTAAGCGTAGCGACCACCTTGTACAGCGGAACAGCATTGCAAACAAATTCATTAGTGCGGTAATAATTATAGAGTTCATCGGTTACGTTTTCGGTGACAGGTGTATCATTGGCCGTAGTGACGGTAGTCTTTTGTCCGGGGTTCAAACGCACTGTGCGCTCCTTTTTCGTCACCTCCACAATACCCGTTTCCACGATCACCTCAGTAACATCGCGCCTGCTTTTCACATTGAAAGACGTGCCAACAACCCGCACTGAAGAATTGCCTGCATCAATGATAAACGGGTGTTCCTTGTCGGGCGTAATGTTGAAGAACGCCTCTCCTTTCAACGCCACTGATCGTGTTTCCCCATCGAAGTGTGCAGGATAAGACAATTCAGAGTGTTTATTGAGTGTCACTACAGAGCCGTCAGGAAGCGTATAGATCATCACCTTATCATTTGTTTGCGCAAGGATATTCCCACTGTCCGATCCATTCCATGTGTACATGATCCAGGCTGCGCCCGCCATTACAACAAGCACTGCTGCTGCCTTCACCCAGGACAAACCATGCAGTGGGATCTGCTTTGCCGATCTACGATCTCGGTCACTACCTTTTTCATCCTCAAGTTCCACCCGGTTCATAAACCTACTCCAGGCAACGTCTGCAGTTAGTGTAGTGCGCCCTTCCAGTTTCTTGCTCTCACTCCATATCAGGCTAAAATCGTCAAAGTATTTCCGATTCTCCGGGCTTGCTGCAACCCAATCAAGTACTGCATCTACTTCTTCCGTTGTAGCCTCGCCTGCCAGATATTTCACCAGCAGATCGTCATACATATATTCTTTGTTCGTGCTCACTGACTACAATTATTAAATGTTGAATAATAGAATTAACAGGATAGGAAGGTATTCGGCCAATTGAACCCTCAAAATCTTCAATGCTTTACCCATCTGATTCTCTACTGTTTTCACTGAAAGGCCAAGCCGATCGGCGATCTCGAGATATTTAAGTTGTTCAAAACGGCTCATCTGAAAAATGGTACGACATTGTTCGGGCAACTCTCTCAAGGCCTGATCCAGCTTCTCTTCCAGTTCTTTTAGCTTGAGTTTTTCAGCTGCGTTATTCAAATTTTCCATAGTGCGTGCCATATGAACCCGATAGGCTGCCTTGACTTTCTCATGCTTCACATGATTGAGACACTCATTGTAAACGCTACGGTACAGATAGCCGGCCATAGTGCCGGATATATCCAGATAGTCTTTATTTTTCCATAGCTTATAAAATACATTCTGCACCATTTCTTCTGCCATCAATTCGTCTTTAATGATCGTATAGGCATATCGATGCAGCCCCTCAAAATGGGTTTTGAACGCATCTTCTATCATGCGTCTACTATCAATTATAGTTTCATTGGTCATGTGAACTGTTTGGTAACCTCTCTCAAATATAATCGCTTCTTTCAAGCCTTTTATTTAGAGGAAGACAACCGAGAATGGAATTACCCCTATGCCGGTCAGAAAAAAATTAAGATTTATTTTTCCAGGTTCATTTAAATGAAGAGGATGACAGAAAAAAACGAAGAAACAGGACTATATTAAATTGGAAATCAATTATTTATAAATAAAATCGCCCGGCTAAGATAGCCGGGCGACAAAATTAAATATTTACAGACCTACGCAAGGATGGTCGCCTTAACATCGGTTAGGATGTCCAGAGTTTCTTCCTTACTGTTGCCTTCAGCGTATACGCGCAGCAATGGCTCAGTGCCCGATGCCCGAAGCATGATCCATCCGCCATTGTCTAAGTGATATTTTACGCCATCAATTGTCTCAACCCGGTTGAAGCCATATTTTCCGAATTTGGCATAACCACCATCGGCAGCTTTCTTAATGATAGCTTCTTTCTTCTCATTCTCAATATGCAGGTCGTGCCTGTCATACACAAAACGACCGATTATCTCATATACTTCTTCGCACAGTTGCTTAAGTGTTTTGCCCGTTTCGTTCATATATTCATATAGAGCCAATCCGTCATAGATCCCATCACGTTCGGGAATATGACCCTTTACAGCTATACCGCCGCTTTCCTCGCCACCCACCAGCACGTCTTCGTGGACCATTATCTCACTTATGTACTTAAACCCGATCTGTGTGACCTCAACAGGCAGTCCATAATGGGCACACAATTTCTTCACCCTATCAGTTACCGAGAAGGCAATAACTACCTTGCCATTCATGCCTTTGTACTTGTGCAGGTAGTTGATCAGCAAAAGAATAATATTGTGCGCATCAACGAAATTCCCGTCTTCATCGTACAAGCCGATTCGGTCGGCATCTCCGTCTGTAGCCAGGCCGATCTTGATCTCAGGCGTTGTTGCTACTGTGTTTGCAAGCTCCTTCAGGTTCTTGTCCAGTGGCTCAGGTGCCTGACCGTGAAAGCCAGGGTTATCGTCGCAATGAATGAGAACTGCGCCCGGCAGCAACCGGCGGATAACGTTCTGACCGGCACCATACATAGCGTCATAAGCTATCTTAAAAGGCGACCTTGACAACTTTTCAAAGTCAAATTTCTCCCTCAGGTAGTCGACATACATGTCTTCCAGAGCAATGTACTCCAACAAACCCTTTTCCTGCCATTGGGCAATTGACTGCGATGGCATGTCCACCTCGTCAGGTATCATTGCCTCAACCGCAGCAATATCTTTCGGACTTGAGGGCCCGCCATGTGCACCCTTCAATTTATAACCATTGTATGTGGGAGGGTTATGTGAGGCAGTGATCACCACGCCCTGGTTCGCGTTCAGCTTCAATACGCCCAATGAGATCATTGGAGTACTGATAAAACCATTGGCAAGCAGCACCTTAACGCCATTTGCGCAAAGAACCGATGCAGCAGTCTCGGCAAACAACTTACCACCAAATCGGCAATCGTGCCCCACCACTACTACAGGTTTTTCGTGTTTTGAATGCAACCAATCGGCAAGCCCCTTGCTCACACGCGCCACATTATAAACAGTAAAATCTTTTGCGATGATCGCGCGCCAGCCGTCGGTACCAAACTTTATCTTTTCAGTTGTCATATTATTCGGGAAAATGGAACGTTAAAATTATGATGCGCAAAAGTATGAAACGTTTTGTACCGTTCAGCTATCTAATTTTACTACATCAAACATCCGAACATGAGTACAATTCTGGTTTCGATAGATCCGGCTACAGGTAATGAACTGAAGAAGTATAAGATACACGATGAGAAATATGTTGAAAAAGCTCTTAAAACCTCTGTCGCGACCTTCGGTGAATGGCGTAAACTGCCGTTCAGCAAACGGGCGGCGGTATTGAAGAACATCTCCAAAGCGCTGCGTCAGCAAAAAGATGAACTCGTACAGCTTGCCGCCCGTGAAATGGGGAAACCTATGGCTCAAGGGCACTACGAAGTGGAGAAATGTGCCAGTACATTGGAGTTCTATGCTAAAAATGGTGCGCAGTTCCTTGCAAACGAGGTCGTTACCACCGATGCCCGTAAGAGCTATGTAACATTCCAACCATTGGGCACGGTACTGGCCATTATGCCCTGGAATTTCCCCTTCTGGCAGGTCTTCCGTGCTTTTGCACCTACGGTGATGGCTGGTAATGTAATGTTGCTGAAACACGCATCCAATGTCAGCGGCTGTGCGTTGGCCATAGAAAAATTGATACTGACCGCAGGAGCCCCGAAAGGACTCCTGCAAACGCTGCTAGTACCTTCTGATCGCGTTGAAGGGCTCATAGACGATGCGAGAATTGCTGCAGTGACGCTCACCGGTAGCACAGAAGCGGGTCGGAAGGTGGCTGCGGTAGCAGGCAGAAACCTTAAAAAAGCTGTGCTGGAGCTGGGCGGAAGCGACCCTTATGTGATCCTGGAAGACGCAGACATGCACACGGCGGTAGAAATTGCGGTAAGGGGGCGTTTGGTAAATACAGGACAAAGCTGCATCGCGGCAAAGAGATTTGTGGTGGCCAAAGCACGAAAAGCTGAGTTTGAAAGCAGATTTACTGAAGAAATGAAAAAAGCTACCTGGGGAGACCCATTGAGTGGTGTTCACCGCATTGGTCCGATGGCGCGCCACGACCTGCGCGACCAGCTGCACCAACAGGTTTTGGATAGCATTGCAAAAGGAGCCAAACTTTTGTGCGGTGGTTTTATCCCCAACGAACCCGGAGCATTCTACCCTCCGACAGTACTCACCAACGTCAAAAAAGGTATGCCTGCTTATGACGAAGAATTGTTTGGACCGGTAGCGGCGATAATTGAAGCAAAATCAGAGGCCGATGCCATGCGAATAGCTAACGACACCGCATTCGGATTAGGTGGCGGTATCATTTCAAACAACAGAAAACATGCTGAAATGCTTGCTGCGACTGAATTGCATGCAGGAAACTGTTACGTGAACGACTTCGTGCATTCCGACCCGTTATTACCGTTCGGAGGAATCAAACAAAGCGGCTACGGGCGGGAACTTAGTTCTTTCGGAATAAGGGAGTTCGTTAACATCAAATCGGTATACGTAAAATAACGGCTATTTGCCCGAGCGGGACCTGATCAGGAAGTCAACCTCCTGCGTGACCAACTGCATATTGCGTGTCTGATCGTACTTTTCTGCGATAAGGGCCTTTGCGTTATCAGCTATTTTCATTGCATCGGACTTGTTGTTGATGCACCACTTGACAGCCTTGGCAAACTCGTGTGGCGAGTCGGCCTTCAGATAGTGTTCCTGCGGGCGGGCTTCAATACCTTTAATCCCTTTCGTTGTTGAGATAATGATCTTTCCTGCTGACATTGCCTCCAGTATCTTCACCCTTATTCCCCCACCAGACCAGAGTGGCACTATCAGGATACGTTTGTCGGCTATGAATGCATCGGCATCAGGTACTTCTCCGGCACATGTAACGCCATCTATGTTTACATCAAGAAACTCCTTGCCGGTGTTCCGTCCGGCAAAGTAAAACCTGAATCCCGGTGCTACTTTTCTTATAGCCGGCCATGCCTTATTCAGAAACCACTTTACCCCATCCTGGTTTGGCTGCCAATCCATGGCCCCAATGTGATACCCAACCCATTCTGCAGTTTCGCTACCCGAAGGGACCTTAGAGGTATCAATACTAAAGGGCGCGACTATTAGATCCTGCACCTCCTCAAGGCGCTTTACCAGATGCGCATCTTTCTCCGTAATTGCCAGCAACAGATCATAGTCTTTCCATGCTGCACGTTCATAATTGCGAACACGGGTAGCAAGGTTATCGTAGTAAAAAGCCTTCAGCTTATTTCGTGTCTTTCCTGCCAGCCCCTGCCATATCTGATACTCTACATTGTGCATGCGCAGTATGGATATCGCACCTGAGTATTTGTGCACAACAGGCAGGTATGCAGACAGAAAAACGCTCTCGATCTGAACTGCATCCGGAGAGAATGAAACCAGCACGTCTTTTAACACCTCTTTGAATTCTTCCTTATAAAACCGTTCAACATGTTCGGGCTGCCGACTAAAGAAGAAGTTCTTTAAAACCTGTTTTTTGCTGATGGTGTTATCAATATCAACTATAGTCACCCCATCCAGGAACCCGAACACTTCATTAATTTTCTCGTGTTTTACGTAGTGCCTCGATGTGTTCATTGTAAGCAGGTGCACCTCCCAACCGGCTCTGTGATAACCGTTTATCATAGAGAACATAGCCATATTGCCGCCATCCTTAAGGGGATATGGAACACGGTTTGTGACAACAAGTATCTTGCGCGCCTGCATTACAGCGCTAAAGTAGAATAAGTTTTTTAAAGTTATTTTTGTTCATCCTTATGAATACAGTCATTTTTCTCGGTTCAAAACCAATAGGCTACGAATGTCTTGCTCATCTTATTACATCGGCTGCAGGGCTCGACCTGCAGGTCATTGGTGTACTGACACAAACGAGAAAAGAATTCGGCGGCGACCATGACCTTGCTGCGCTGGCAACTGCGAATAACATTCCCGTGTTGAAATCTCTTGCCGAACTACCCGAATGTGACTTTTTGTACTCTGTTCAGTATCACGAGATACTGAAGCAGGAACACATCAACAAGGCGAAAAAACTGGCGATAAACCTGCACATGGCACCTCTGCCGGAATATAGAGGCAGCAACCAATTCAGTTTTGCGATAATAGAAGGTCGTTCTGAATTCGGCACTACCATTCATCAAATGGATACCAGGATCGACCATGGAGATATCCTTTTCCAAAAGCGCTTCCCGATAAAACAAGATTGGTGGGTAGACGATCTTTACAAAGCAACCTATGACGCCTCTCTCAACCTGTTTCGCCAGACACTCAAGCACCTGGTGACCGGAAACTACACACCTGTGTCGCAGCAGTCGCTACTTTCAAGATATGGCACCAGCCTGCATATGCGTAGCGAAATGGCAGAATTGAAAAAAATAGACCTTTCGTGGCCCCGGGAAAAGATAGAAAGACACGTTCGGGCAACATCTATGCCCGGCTTTGAGCCGCCATACAGTGTAATAGGAACGGAGAAGGTCTATTTCACCAAAAAGAAAGACAGTTAGCTCTTTTTGTCCTCAATTATCACCCGACGAGAGTTTCCGAAGCCTACGTATAAGTAGAGGTAGATCATCCTTGACAAGCGCATGAGGTAGGGCTGCGCTATCAGTACAACGACCGTACTAGACAGTAAGTAGTACCAAACGCTGTTGTCTTTATAGGATAGTCCGAATATCGGCCAGTACCAGCAAAGATTCAAAAAGAACAATAAGACAGTAAGCGCGTAGTTGATACCTCCTCCGTTGTTTCGCTCTGATTTAAACTTTTGTCCGCAAACCTCACACTCTTCTTTCAGTTCGACCAGCTGATTCATGGGAAACATGCTCTTATGGATAAAAACATGAGTCTTCCGGCAACTGGGACATTTCATTGTGAACATAGCCGGCAGCATTCCGGGTCTTGATTGTTCCTTTCCCATGCTGCAAAAATAATTTTTTTCCGGGGATGGCCATTTTTCGAAAAAGCGCGCGCAGAGAAAACAAGGTCAATTCTGATCAACAAGAAAACGCCTACATGAAAAAACCGATTGATGATCAGGCATTTTTAACACTATGACTGATGTTTTTTGCCCTACATTTATGTCGGAAAGAAAACTATGAGAATACAACGTGCGGCGCCTGTAAACGAGCTTCTTGCCAAACTTATTTTCCTCATCCTGCCAACTTCCGTGGTGGGTTATTTCCTTTTGCTGCAGCTCAACGAATACTATACCATTCTGCAAAATGACGCATCCATGCAAGCTGTTTACCTGGGTTCAGGAATGGCGTTGAGTGCCTTACTTTACTCGTTCAGATTCCGGTTCCTTCCTACGTTTGCCGCACTCATACTGGCTATGTACACACTGTACACGGGTCTTGACAAATATGAAAGCGGTGAATTCGACGCCTTTTTTATTGCCAGGCAATTTCAGGTTGCGTGCATACTTTTCGGGGCCGGCTGGATCATGGGTTGGGGCTTCCTTCGTGTTCGGTACTGGTCGGTACTCATTGCCACACTGGCTCTAACGGGATGTGTACTGGTAATTGCCAAGGGTGATATCGAAACTGTGCGCGGTCTGCTGGGAACGTTCGCTCCCGCGCTCCTTTACAGTATTTACGTTGTCTTTACATCAGAACAGATCTACAATTATAAAGACAAAACAGCCCGTTTCTGGTGGTTTCTCTCGCGCCGTTTAGCAATCTTCCTTCTTATTGCTTCAGCTTTCTTGGGCGGCATTATCTGGTGGCGAATGGGCGACATTAAAGCAACTGTTGACAACTACGGAGGCAAAGGTCAGCAAGGTAAAAATAGTATGCTTAAGAAGAACAAGGACAATACCTTCGATCTTAAGGACTATTCGCGCCTGAGCGGAACGCTGGGGCGCAGCAACGAATTGCTGTTTTGCGCGCATATCGACAACTTCTTCCCAAACACCGACGTTCCCAACCCGCTCTATCTTACAGCGTTCTATTACACCCGATTCGATACATCCACCGAGACATTTGAGCGGGACTCAACTATTCCGTTCAACGACCTCTTTGAGCCTGACCCTTCCCGGATACCGTTGTTCAATACCCGATATGACTCATCTGTGATCCGAAACAGTATGGGTGAGAAGTTGAGACAGACGGTGGAAGTGGAGATCTACTGCAAAACCTTATCTCCCGCCACGTACCTCGCACCAAACGTTGGCTATTTTGTACAGCCCATTACTATAGAAAAGGACTTCAGGGATCAATTCCGTTATGCCTATCGGACCAAAAGTTATGTTTCTGCCTTGAATAGTGCTTATTTCATATACAACGTACAAAATCCGGAAGTAAAGAAGTTTCAGGAAATGCGGTTCGAGGTATTGAGAAAAATACCTGACTATGAAGGTGTGGATGGTAAGTTCATGGCATATTATACCCGAATGCCTTCAAACAGGAAATTCAGCTCCATCAGCGAACTGGCGCACAAGATCACGGACACGGCACACACGCCGGTAGATAAGGTGCTGGCCATCCGCAATTACTTTCTTTCGAAAGACGAGAACGGGAAACGGCTATACGAATACACCGACAACCCGGGAATACCCGACCTCCCTAATGCATCAAAATTGATGTATTTCCTTAATGATAACCACAAAGGCTATTGTGCCTACTTTGCCGGCGCAACCTTATTCATGTTGCGGTCGCTGGGCATTCCTTCCCGAATTGCAGTAGGCTTTCTTACAGAGGAGCGTAGCGATAAGAACAAGGGTTGGTATTGGTACTACGCTAATCAGGCGCACGCATGGGTGCAGGTTTACTTCCCCGGTTATGGCTGGCTCGACTTTGACACTACCGTCGGCAACGATGGCGAAAACCGCTCTACACCGCAACCCGATGGCACCCCACCTATGCAACCACCCAAGGCCTGGCTGGCGGCCGAAGGGGTAGTTGTTGACATAGACACCCTCAAGAAGGCACTAAAAATGTCTGTGAAGCAGTTCGTATTTCACGATAATGAATACAAACCGTCTAAAGGCACTGAGGTAACCCTGGACATGAAGGTGGCCGTCGTTTATAAAGACAGCATTGCTATTCCGCTCAGGAACGTAAAAACGGGAGATATCGGCACTGCCGTTTCGTACTCCGAAGAATTGAAACGAACGGAAGTAAGGAACAGCGAAAGTGCCGACGACCTGCTGAAACGGCTGCCTGCGCTCGTTCCTACAGACGAAGTGTATCTGAAGCGCACCGACCTTGCACCAAAGCAGGAAAAACAGCCACCTACAGCCACAAAGACCGAGATACCTGTCAAACAGGTACTCATTACCGCTTTGTTTTCGCTGGCACTCATAATTCTGGTGCTCTTAGCTTTGCCGGGGATCATCTGGCAATATTATTTGCTACGTTTCAGGAATGCCAATGCGGTAGCCAACAAACCATATTGGGCATTCCGTGCTGCAATGTATTACCTGCATATGTGTGGCATCATACGCGGACCGTTAACACCTTTGCAATATGCCAGGGATGTTGTTGATCGAGAGATGGGTACAGACATGACCTCTTTCATGAATGTATATCTGAAAACGAAATACGCTAAGCAGGAACTTACAGCAATTGAGCAACAGAAAGTCAGCCTATTCCTGACTCCTTTCCTTCAATCAGTTCGGAAGAAAGTACCTGTGTCATCCCGACTGACAGGATTCCTCAATCCGGTGCGCTGCGCCTCATTCTTTGTTAGCCCTGATAACGAACAGACATAAAACAATAAGATGTGTCGGTTTGGAGCTATCGAGATCCCATTGTCATTTAGAGATGAGAAAGTTCGGTTTTTTCATCAAATTCGGTTGATGTATATAACCTTCATGTCACAAATTTTCACAAAACAATAGCATTTGTTAGCCATAGGGTTATTCCTATCTTTGTCACAGGTTGAAAACCGTCTGCAAAGGTGGTTTGAAGCATTATTGTTTTTATTTTTTTAAACCAACTAATATGTTCAAAAGCACCGGCCTGATGGCTGCTTTTTTCCTTCTGTTACCCTTTCTTGCCACCGCGCAATCTTCTAATGGTACAATCAAAGGCTTCGTTTATGACAAGAAGACCGGCGAACCTATGATCTACACCAACGTTTCGGTCGTAAATGCGAAAACGGGAGTTCAGACCGATGTAAACGGATATTTCTCTCTCTCTCTGCCTGCCGGTAGCTACAGGCTATTGGTCACTACCATAGGCTACGACAGCAGCGTCACAGATGTGAATCTTTTGCCTGAAGCGATAGTGAGCAGGAAGATCCTGTTGACCCGCCAGGAGGTGGAACTGAAGGGCGTAGAGGTATCAGGCAGAAAGACGGAAAAAATGACGCACATCAATACGGGTGTTACTACGGTTACTCCAAGGCAGTTGAAAATGCTGCCGAGTGCGGGCGGTGAGCCCGACGTTGCCCAATACCTGCAGGTTATCCCCGGTGTAGTTTTCACAGGCGACCAGGGTGGTCAGCTATACATTCGTGGTGGTGCACCTTCTCAAGTGGGTATCTACCTGGACGGCGTAACGATCTACAATCCATTCCACTCTATCGGTCTCTTCTCTGTATTTGAAACAGAAGCGATCAAGAACGTGGACGTTTACACAGCCGGATTCAATGCGCAGTATGGTAACCGTACGGCGGCTATTGTTGATGTGCATACACGCGATGGTAATAAGAATAAGCTGTCGGGTCTCGTTTCAGCATCACCTATTATGTCGCGTGTGATGCTGGAAGGTCCACTGGCAAAGTCAAAAAAGGATAATGGCTCGGGTGTAACGTTTCTTGTTACCGGCAAACAGAGTTATATTGATCAGACTACAAAAGCAATTTACTCAGGCATTAGCGACGAACTGAAAAACGGACTTCCGTTCCAGTTCCGCGATTTGTACGGCAAGGTTACGTTTAACGGTGACAATGGCTCAAAACTGAATGTATTCGGTTTTAGCTTTGACGACCGTGCCAACCTCCTCAATGACACCACCGGTGCAAAAGTGGCTGACTATAAGTGGAAAACAACCGGTGGCGGTGCAACCTTTGTCGTTTCTCCCTCAAATACATCTGCTCTTATAGACGGGAAATTCGCGTATTCTAATTACGATATCTCGCTCGACAAACTGAACGCCGGAGTAAATGATACGACACCAAGTACCAGCAAGATCGGTGGATTTGAAGCCGCTATTAACTTCACCTATTTCCTTCAAGACTACAGCCAGCTCAAATATGGTGTAGAAGTGAATGGTATCAATACCTCACTCACATACAAGATAGCAGACGGTGTTACGACGACCCAGGATCGTCAAAGCACTATTGCTTCCCTGTACTTCATGTACAGACACAATTTCAGTAGTAAATTCATTTTTGAGCCAAGCCTCAGGACACAGTACTACTCTGAGATCAGTAAATTCTCTCCTGAGCCACGTCTCGGAATCAAGTACAATATATCAGAGAGTGTTCGCTTTAAAAGCGCCGCGGGTATCTATTCTCAGAATATCATGAGCACTAAATCAGACATTGACATTGTAAATCTGTTTACAGGCTTCCTCATGAGCCCCGACCAGCAATACAAAAATGCCAATGGAGATTTCGTGAAGTCTACACTGCAGAAATCTTATCACCTCGTGGCCGGAGTTGAGGTTGATGTGCAGCGCGTTGAGCTGAACGCTGAACCTTGGGTAAAGTACTTCCCGCAAGTAAATGAATTGAACAGAAACAAGAGTGCACTGATTGCCGGAGACCCCGACTTTGCCGCCTCCAACGGAGTGGCGGGCGGTATCGACCTTTCGGCCAAGTACAGTCATGACCGCGTATATCTGTGGGTAGCGATGGGTTATCAAAAGGTTACTTATACTGGTGTTGACTCAAAAGGCCAGAAGCAGACCTACCCTACTCCTTTCGATACCCGTTACAACTCAAACCTGGTGGCATCGTACACAGCAGGCAAGAAAAAGAACTGGGAACTGTCGACCCGCTTCAATTTCAGGGCCCCATTCCCGTTCACACAAACACAGGGATATTATGAGAATGCAAGCATGACCGGCCAGGGTATCGGAACAAATCCACTTGTGCAAAACGGAAATTACGGCGTACTATATTCTGACATCATCAACGGTGGACGCCTTTCCTACTTCCATCGCCTCGACGTCTCGGCCAAAAAGAAGTTTACAATCAACGAGCGCTCGAAGCTCGAAGCTACTGTTGCCATCACAAACGTATACAACAGGCAGAATATCTTCTATGTTGACCGTATAACTAACGAAAAAAAGTACCAGTTACCATTCTTCCCGAGTGCCAATTTAACCTGGAGTTTCTAAAGATAGCTACATGAAGTTGAATCGTAGAAAACCGTCATTGCGAACACTTACCTGCATCACCGCGGCCTTCTTACCGGCGTTGGTGCATGGTCAGGTCCACGTATCGGCGCTGCCTGAAAACAGCATTCCCGCACTTTCCACAGAACTGCACAAACAGGGACATCACGCTGTTTCGGCCCAAACTGCAAGGCAACTTCAGCTTGCGGAAAATGCGAGGGTGCAACTCAATAATCCCGCCGATCTCGATCGGGCGGCGTATAACCGTGCCATGGCCGGACTTATAGCTGACCGAAAAGACGGGACCGATTACGCTAAAAAGGTAATGAATGAGACCCCCAATCCGGCATATAACCAACGGATCGGGTATGAAATGGCGCATTACTACTTCAAAAAAGATAAGTATGCCGAAGCCATCAAGTACTACGAAATGGTGGGGATACACAATCTTGACAATGACGAAACCGGCGATCAGAAATTTGAGTTGGCCTATTGCTACTTCAACAACAAACAATTCGATAAAGCGAAACCACTTTTCGCCGCCATCAAAAGTATAAATGAGAATAAGTACTACATGGCAGGCAATTATTACTATGGCCTGCTGTGTTATAACGAAAACAAATACGACGAAGCTCTATTGGCTTTTGACGTGGTAAAGAACGACAGAGATTATCGTGCCGTCGTCCCTTACTACATTGCTGAGATCTATTATTTCAAGGGCGACAGGGCCACGGCGTTAGCTATGGCCGATACATTGATAAACAAGAAAGAAAAGAGTTTTTACGACAAGGAACTCCATCTTTTGGCCGCTCAATGCCATTTTGAAGCTCAGAAATACGCAGAAGCAAAACCATATTTCGACTACTACTACGAACACGCGGATAAGATCCGTAAGGAAGACCTTTACGAAATCGCTTATTGTCACTACAGACTCGACAACTGGAAGAGCGCGATTGTGAAGTTCAGGATGTTGAGCGATACTCGTGACTCTCTCGGCCAGACTTCAATGTACTTACTTGGCGACTGCTACCTGAAAACAGGCGACCGTGCAAGTGCACGAAATGCGTTCGGCATATGCGCTGATATGAACTTTAACA
>JBIKSN010000359.1:0-2715 GCA_044348585.1 Flavipsychrobacter sp. | reverse complement strand
GACTGAAACGCAGATTGAGTTCTCTCATGCAGTCGTCTAACGACGGGCAGTCAACGACGTCATATGGACGTCGGCCCAGCATCGACTGCAATCCTCGGTAGGCCCTGCCGGCGAAACGCTTGGCGGCGATCGCTGCGAAGTACCCCCAATACTTCGGCGAAAAACCAAAGTGACGTTTTGCCAGCGGCCAAGTCATGGACCAAAGCCACGGTTCATTGACCATTATTGATGCGTATAAAGCGGTAAAATCCAGATTACTAGGTCGGCCGAAAGCCTTGAAAACTTCCTGTGTTGTCTGAGGATAGATGGTATACTCTGACCAGTATCTAGGCAGCTGCGGATCCCAATTATCAATTGTAGTTTTCGGTAGGTGCACTTGATCTTCAATTCGTCCATGATGTAGTTTCGCTGCGGTTAATCCGCCGCCACTATCTTTAGATGCTCCGAATACTGTGACTGGTCGGTTGGATTGAAGATAACGATTTGTTATAAGCGCAAGAGCAACAGATAATGCCATATCTGGTGATGAACCCGGAACAAATGTACCTGTATTTTTGTAAATTGATTGGAGTAATTGACGGCTAACTATTCCATGATAAAAACGTGGCATTCGATAGTAGCTAACTGCGCCATTTTTCAGCATATGCTCAAGTTCAGTGTGTCCATAGAGAAATTCGGTAGTCCTAGATTTAGGTAACCATAAAGCACATTTGTGGCGATAACGATCAACGGAGACGAATTCGACAGTGCTCCACCAGTAGTACGCTGGCGAGTGAATCAAGCAATCAAGTCCGCTGTCCCTCAGTTTTAAGGTTTCTTCAATAATGTATGGTGCCACTAGGTCATCATCACCTATAAAACAGAGATAGTCACCACTTGCATTATCAATGGCGGCATTTGTGTTATCAACAATAGACATTAATTCAGAGCGGTGAAAATAACTGATACGTGAATCATTTAATTGGAATTTAATATCAGTGGGTATATGATTGAATGAAGAGTTATCTTGAATTACTATTTCATAATCATATCCCGGTACATAGGACAGTATTGCTTTAACGACCGGCAGTAATGTTGCATAACGATTCTTTGTTGGAATAATGATTGAAAGTAGGGGCATATATCGAAATAAGAAATGGTACGAACGAAGTCAAGGAATACTCTCGCGTGAGAATAGCATTAGATAAGCTACCAAACAAGATAAACTGCACGTGATTACAATTAAGCTTATGTTCCACATCCAATACTCTGAGGTGAGACCTAGTAAGGACCATGCCCATTGGATACAACCTGCGCAAATAGAAGTAATTACAATGGGTAGAAAAAAACCTGTTTGCCACCATAATCTAAGTTGTCCGCTTAAAAAACGACGGGTAAGAAGAATGGCTAACAATATAGCAGCAGAAGAATTCATTAATAACCATGGGATAGCAGCACCTGATATACCAAACTGCTGGATCAGCAACACCAGAAAAAATGGCGTAACAACAAAGAATGCAGAGCCAATTATAAGATTGGTTTTAAAATGTCCATGTGCTAAGGCTAGATGGTAAGGCATGTACTGAAGAGCAAGCATTACATGCCCAAAAACTAGTATGCGTACTGTCAAATCAAGATCAGTTGAAAGGCTAGTTTTCCCTGTCCACCAAGTTATTAACTCGGCTGGGTACATTGCTACGGCAAAGCCTGCGGTTGTAGCAATTGATGCAATTATGTATGAAAACCGGTGATATGCCGCTATCATTAGCTCGTTTTGACGTTCCGCGGCCCAGAGAGTTAATCTTGGTAGCAATGACACTGCTATTGGCAGCGTGATGATTGATGGGGCTTGTGCTATCAATCCTGCAACAGTGTATCGCGCCAAATCTTGCAAACTTAGCATTTTACTAAGTACCAATTTATCCAACTGAGTGTTTAAAGCTGCGAAAACAGCAATACCCATCATGCCTAGGGCAAATCTACCGACTTTACGTAGCGCCTCGAAGTTAAATTTGGCTAATTCACTTCCACCTATTTTAAGCCATACTGTTTGACGCATCCACAACAAAAAAATAAAACTCGTGACTAACTGCCAACTAAAATAAACAATAAGATTGGGGTAGAAGTACAACGGGAAGATAACCAAGCCTGAACGGATCATACTGAAACCGATTTGGAAACTGTTAGCAATGCCGTGATGTTCTGCGCCCATAAGTCCGCCATGATAAAGGGACATTGCCACCTGAATAGCCGCCGCTGAGCCCATCAAAATGATACTAGTTTGCAGTATAGAATTTGGTACTTCCTGAGTAGGCTTTAGCCAGCTAGTAGCAAGCCATCCACTCGCCAAGCCAATACAACATATGATCACAATGACAATGACTAAATAAGCCCCTTCCAAAGATCTAAGCAGCGTGGCTAGCGCAGATTGATTGTGGGTCCTTGTCGCCACTTCACGCGCAAAGGCAGTGGAAAGTCCTGCGTCAGCGATAAACAGAACGCCAAGAATGACAGTGTGGAATGCGATTACTCCATATGCATCGACTCCTAAATAATTGATATATATAGGAACGAATAAATAAATAGAGGCAATACTCCAAATTTTTCCAATGTAGTTAGCAACAAGATTGGATGCTAAATGACGCTTCTTATTTGTTTTATGGCTTAAGATATATGAATGTATCACTTAAAAATTTGCATTAGGATTTCTTATTATTGCTCGGCTTCTGCTCAGGT
>JBIKSN010000397.1:0-2500 GCA_044348585.1 Flavipsychrobacter sp. | reverse complement strand
GAGGTGTTCGTAGAGGTCAATGTCCGCTTGCCGCTCCACATAGCCCGCGTGCTCCACCGGCAGGCTGCCGCCCACCTGATAGGTGAAGCGTGCGGTCTCCTTGTTCTCCTGGGGGGCTGGCGACGTGGTCATGGTTCAAGCAGCAAGGCGCTGCAGGAAATAGTTCTGATACAGGCGGCAGCGGGGTCTGACCTTGTTCTCCTCTCGCACCACCATGCCAAGGCTATCCAGTTTGAAGGCTTCCTCCGAGCGCAGCATCACGGGCATCTCCGACGCCATCACCTTGTGCAGGGCCGAACCTAGGTCGGGGTGGTCTTCCATAGCCTTGAGCAGAGCCAGCAGATGGTTGCCATACAGGCCGGCGTCGCTAGCGGCCGTGTGCAGGAAATCATTGAAGCTCAGACCATTGGCTAGCTGATACAGCGCCGTTCGAATCAAATAGGGATGGCCACCCACCAGCTCGATCAGCTTGTTCACCTGTTCCTCCTTCAGCATCAGCCCATGGCGCTGAACCAACTCCCACACCTGCTCGGTGGAAAACTCGCCGAGGTCCACCGGCAGGCCCACGTTGAAAGGCGATTGATTGATATCTTTTTGCAGGTACGATTCCTGGGCATGAACAATGATTAGTCGAAATTTCTCCCAAAGCACATTGTTGCGTGCCAGTTCGTGCCAGCTACGCAACAAACCGCAGAAGTCGGTTTCGATTGCTGCATGGGCAAATACGCGATCAAAGTTGTCGATACCAAGCACCAACGGTGGCGAATCATTCTTGAGCAAATACTTCTCAAAGTAGTCGCGGCTGTTATCATTGGCACCGAAGATGTCGTCCCAGTAAACCTCCGTCTTTAGGCGTAAGCCCAGGCCCTTGCCTACCGCGGAACAGAACCACTTCATGAAGCAATCAGGATCGTCGAAAAACCTCTGATTTACCTCCTCCAGGTTCAGGGGAACGGTGCGATAGCCCTTGCTGGCTGCATGGGCAAGCAGCCTTGCCATCAGGCTCGATTTGCCCATACCCTTGGGGGATTTGATCCGGATTAGAGCACCCGGCTGCTCGATCTCCTCGCAGCAGCGCAACTCCTCGATGGGGTGGATGTAAAAGGGGGAATCGTGGCGAACCGGACCCTCCGGAATCTCCAAGTTCAGGGCATGGTGGGTGCTCGCCACTGTTCCTGGGGTTGCTGCTGGCTTGACCAGGTCAGGGGGGGATGGCGATGACTCATGTTCCGGGTCCCTCAGGGACCGGCGAGGAACCTCCCGCATCTCCTGGGCTACCTCCCGAATGGCCTGGGCGATGCTGAGGAAAGCCTCCTGGCGATTGCTCCAAGTGGTGACGGGTTTGGCATGGACTGGCAAGGCCTGGAGCCGACCCAGCTCCGTGGAGACCCAGTCGGACGGTTGAAGGATAACCGGAATCACCCGGGCTTCGCCCTGATCATGACGCTCGAGAGCTCGCTTCATCTCGATGTCGTTGCAATAACCTGATGCCAGAAATGCGGCGCTGACTAGCAACAAGATGATATCGGCTGAGGCGAGATGGTCATCGATCTCACCAGCCCATTCCTCGCCCGCCGTGATCCTCCGGTCGTGCCAGGGTTGGATCACACCCTGTCGTTGCAAGATGGCAAGATGATCATCCAGGGCCTGGCGAAGCTTGTCGTCTTTATGAGAGTAAGAAATGAAGATACTTATCGGCGCGGTGTCCTTCATCGGGATCGATTGCTGTCACAGGCGGATGCTCAAGGCTAGCGAGGTAGTTCCATTGCGTAGTTCTTCGCACACCAACCCGCCGCCAATCGAGACCGCCTCCGTTCACTGCCTGATCAGCCAGCGCAGCGGCGCCAGGGTATGGGTGGTGCGGGTGTTGCGCAGCCCGCCGGCGATGCAGGGGCAGCCGCCATGATCGGCCAGTAGCACAAAGCGCAACAGCGGTTGGCCCACCGCCAGCGGCGGCAGCCAGTACCAGTAGCAGCAGACCATTGGCGCCCGGCAGGGAGGCCAGAGCGTGCAGGCCGTAGACGCCGAATTGGAGGCAAATCGATTGCTACAGCGCCGGCACCGCATCGGCCTGGATGTAAATGTGCTGCTTGAGATCTCCTCGCAGCCCTGCCAGATGGCCGCGGACCTTGCCCATCCACCAGGGGATGGCACTAAGCTTAATTAGATAGGCCCACCAAGCCACCTCATCGTTGAGGGAGCGGCTAGCGAAGGCGGTGCGTTGGCCGGCATCGCGCAGAACGCGAAGGCCAGGCTGTGGCCGAGCAGCAGCAGGCCGATCAAACCCAGCGGCGCCACCAAAGGCTCAGGCATCATTGGCGCAGACACCAGGGACCAGCCCAGAAGCGATCCAGCCACCAGCACGCCCAGATGGAGGGCCAGCTGCAGCAGCCCGGGCCGGTCATGGCGCTGGTTGAGGGCAGCCAGCCGGTCGGTCGGCAGGGTTCCCAGCGCTGCAGCGGGCGGTGACAACGAAGCTGAGGACAGCGGCGACCTTGAA
>JBIKSN010000367.1:0-2515 GCA_044348585.1 Flavipsychrobacter sp. | reverse complement strand
CGTCTCCTGCCCCTGCTGCCGCACCGGCAAAACCGTCACCCGTTCCCCAGGCTCCTGCCAGGGCTCCTTCGCCTCCAGCGGTTGCTTCGGTGGATCAGCGGAATGTGGTGGCTGACATCCTCGGCTACGATCCCCTGGCCCGTTGCGCCGAGCATCCCCAGCAGTCGAAGGAAGTCACCCTGATGGATGACTTCGACTCTTCCTGGGTGGCCGGGGGCGGCGAATTCCAGGAGGAGATGCGCCTGCTGACCGACGGACTGAAGCCTGAGATTAACGACAGCGGTCATCCCGGCTACTGGATGATGGCCAAGCTGATCCAGGAGGAAGTTCGGCCCGCCGGGTGGGAGAGTGTCACCTTCTTCGGGAGCCCTGTGGCCATCGGCACCCGCCCCATCCGGGTGGTCGTAAAAGGCAAGACCATCGGGTTTCTCAAGCAGAGCGAAGGGCTGGCCCATCGCAAGAAGATGGATGCCCGCGGTCTAACCGGCCAGACTGTCGAGTTGCCGGTCCGCATTTATCCGCCAGCGGACTGGATGAAGGATCCGGGGTACGGGGCGTTTGTGTACCTGCCGAATGTGTACTGCGCCTACATGGACCCGCCTGAGCCAGAGAAGCCGCGTAAGCCGCGATCCAAGCCTGACCCCAAGGCAGACTTGTCTGATTCTGCTGGCAAGGTCGTGCCGCTGTGGTCGCCGTCGGACATGGCCCTATGGGTTTCTGGCCAGCGCAGTTCCGCCCTGAACGACGAACTGACGCGGTATGTCCGCGGTTGTGACCTCTACCAGGGAAGCATTCGGTCGATCGCTGGCAGGTTGAAGCCCGTGCGGTACCACAGTCCTGCCAAGCGGTATGAGTTTGACGGGAGAACCGTCGAGATCCCCAGCTTTACTGGGCATGAGCAACTCATGACCGTTGCCGAACTGCACATTGATGACCAGCCCCCGGCCAATCGTGACCAGATTAGGCTGAACCGTAAGCATGTGATCGAGGTGGGCAACAAGCCCATCCGGGTGACCATCGACGGCGAGACGGTGGGATTCTTTGAGGCTGCCGAGGGGCAGTACCACCGCAAGAAGCTGCGTGAGTGCGGGATCGGCGGTGCGATCGCCCAGGTGCCTGCGGAGATCAGGAACACCGTCATCTACGACCTCGACGGCACCGAGATACCCATCCTGTCCGTCCAGGTTCACCTGCCGAAGGTGTACAAGGCCTAGCGGCGTGACCGTCAGGGTTTCCGCAACTTGCCCCGTCAGAGTTCAGCGGGTGCATGGTGGTACCAGTACAGATAGTCACCGTGTTCCTTGTACCCGAGGTTATAGAGCCAGCCGGTCGGGTTAACGGCCGCCTCACTCAGCGGATCGTCGGGCAGAAAGTTACGATGCAGCACCACCGGTTCCCCGAAATACAGATGGGTGAAGGGTGCGACGGCTGGGCGCAGATGCCTGGGTATGCCGCACTTTGGCCTGTCCGGGTCCAAAATCCCCCACTCCAGATTCTCCAGGATGGCCTTGCCTAGCTCATGCCGCGCGGAGTCCGGCTTTCCCAGCAGGTAGTTGCCCAGGATGTGGCAGTAAACCTTTTCCTTGCCATCGGCACGGCAGGCGGTCCTCATCCGGGCCATCATCCGGTCCCCGAACCACGCTGGAACCCGGACCTTTTCCGGCGTGAAGGTTGGCTCATGGACGATGCGGGTGCCGGGAACGATCAGCCCCTCGACGGTGCCACGGCACAATCCGGCAGGGGTCTTGAAGTCGAACTCCTGGCCCGTCTGGTCATCCTCGATCGTCATCATCGAGGCCCCGGGTTGATCGTGAAAGCGAACGAATCCGTGAGCCCTGATTGCCTGCATGGGAGGCCTCCCGTCGATGACCATGCAATCCTACGCTCCCAGGGCCCCGCGGTCCCACGATCCCAGGCACCCACGCCCCTGAGGCCCTAGGCGCCCAGGCCGGTACGCTCCGGCGATCCTGAGACCCCTGGCGCGTCTGATCGCATGACCTTTGGACCCTGCGGTCGCACGCCCCCACACGCCTGAGACCTTGGGACCTTCCGATCCAGCGTTCCTGGGAACCCATGCCCTTGCGGTCGCACGCGCCTGTGGTCCAGGGAACCTTCGACCCTGAGGCCTTTGGCGCGTCCACTCCTGCGGCCCTGCGCCCCTGGGCGACCACGCTCCCGTGCGCCTGGGAGCATTGGACCGAATCGGCTCAGGATCATGCGCCCCCGGTGCCGATACTGGAGAACAAGGGGGATTGCGCCCATGCGGACCATCGCGCTGTTCAGCGAAAAAGGCGGTAGTGGCAAGACCACGCTTTCCGCCAATCTGGGTGCGGCATTCGCCTCCGGCCTCCACGCCGGAAAACCGATGCGCGTGCTGCTGGTCGATTCGGATTCCCAGGGGAACCTGACCGACACCGCCACCGATGGAGCCCAGCCCGAAGAGGGTCTGGACCTTGCGGGCGTGCTGATGGGCGATTGCGAGCCCCGTGCCGCGGTCATCCCCGCAACGAGGCTC
>JBIKSN010000360.1:0-2519 GCA_044348585.1 Flavipsychrobacter sp. | reverse complement strand
AAATGCCGCCTTGGCCGTTGGGCATGTCTTTGCCGGTCTCGTCCACGATGGCGGCCTGGATGCCGGGGAAAGGCAGTGTGCAGGAGCCGGGCACCATGGGTGTGGCGCCAGGCAAAGGCGTGATCATGTGGCCGCCGGTTTCGGTTTGCCAGAAGGTGTCGACGATGGGGCAATTGCCGCCGCCCACATGCTTGTGGTACCACTCCCAAGCCGCGGGGTTGATCGGCTCGCCGACCGAGCCCAACAAGCGCAGGCTGCTGAGGTTGTAGCTCTTGGGGTGCACAGCGTCGTTGGCTTCGGCGGCTTTGATCAGCGAGCGGATGGCGGTGGGCGCGGTGTAGAAGATCGAGACCTTGTGGTCTTGGATCATCTTCCAGAAGCGGCCCGCATCCGGGTACGTAGGCACGCCCTCGAACACGATTTCGGTGCCGCCCAGGGCCAAGGGGCCGTAGGTGATGTAGGTGTGGCCCGTAACCCAACCGATGTCGGCCGTGCACCAGAACACGTCGTCGGCCTTCAGGTCAAACGTCCACTTGGTGGTCAGTGCGGCGTGCAGCAAGTAGCCGCCGGTGCTGTGTTGCACACCTTTGGGTTTGCCGGTGGAGCCAGACGTGTAGAGCAAGAACAGGGGGTGCTCGGCACCGACCCACTCGGGCTCGCAGGTGGTGGCTTGTTGGTCGGCCAACTCGGCCATCCACAGGTCACGGCCAGCGGTCATGGCGATCTCGGCACCCGAGCGCTTGACGACCAAAACATTCTTGATGGAGCCGCAACCGCCCAGGTTGATGGCATCGTCCACGATGGCTTTGAGGGGCAGCAACTTACCGCCGCGCACTTGGTTGTCGGCGGTGATCACGGCCACAGCGCCCGTGTCTTCGATGCGGTCACGCAGCGACTGGGCCGAGAAGCCACCAAACACCACCGAGTGGGTTGCGCCAATGCGGGCGCAAGCTTGCATGGCGGCCACGCCTTCGATGGACATGGAGATGTAGATGACGACGCGGTCACCCTTTTTGATGCCCAGGCTCTTCAAGGCGTTGGCGTACTGGCACGTCTTGGCCAGCAACTGGCTGTAAGTGACTTTGGTCACTTCACCGCCGTCGGCTTCAAAAATGATGGCGGTCTTGTCGCCCAGGCCTTTTTCGACGTTGCGATCCAGGCAGTTGTAAGAGGCGTTCAGCGTGCCGTCTTCGAACCACTTGAAGAAAGGCGCGTTGGACTCGTCCAGCACCTTGGTGAAAGGCGTTTTCCAGGTGATCAGCTCTTTGGCCAGGCGGGCCCAATAGCCTTCGTAATCGGTTTCGGCTTCCTTGCACAGCGCTTCGTATGCAGCCATGCCGGACACATGGGCGTTTTTCACGAAATCGGCGCTGGGTTGGTACAGGGTGGAACTCATCAGTTTTGTCTCCTCAATGACATGACGTTGTTTAAAACTGGTGCAAATGTCGGCTTTCGCTCTTACAAAGCACTGACTGACGCCAGTCTTGCACAAGTTTCGCCTGAAAGCACCGATCTAAGCCCTAAAATTCGGGTTTGCCCGAAGTCACGGACTTCTCCATCTGGAAAACCATGTCCCAACCCACACCACCGAATAAAAGCAAGTTGAGCCCGTTGAGCAGCTTCATCTTTGCCAGCCGTTGGCTTCAGTTGCCTTTGTACCTGGGCCTGATAGCTGCACAAGCTGTTTATGTGTTCCATTTTTGGGTGGAACTGGTGCATTTGCTGGAAGCGGCCTTTGGCAGCCAAACCGCGCTGCAAGCCTTGGTCAGCAGCATTGGCTACAAAACCGATGTGCAGCTGACCGCCCTCAACGAAACCGTGATCATGCTGGTTGTGCTGGCGTTGATTGACGTGGTCATGATCTCCAATTTGCTGATCATGGTCATCGTGGGCGGCTACGAAACCTTTGTCTCGCGCCTGAACCTCGAAGGCCACCCCGACCAGCCCGAGTGGCTTAGCCACGTCAACGCCTCGGTGCTCAAGGTCAAGCTGGGCACAGCCATCATCGGTATCAGCTCGATTCACCTGCTCAAAACCTTCATCAACGCCGCCAACTACGATGAAAAAGTGCTGATGTGGCAAACGCTCATCCACATGGCTTTCCTGCTCAGCGCGATCGCGATTGCTTATGCTGACCGCCTGATGTCGCACCACGACAAGGCCCATTGAGCGCCTAACAGCGCCTGACCACGACCGATTTTTGATTTTTACGGGATCACAACACCATGACCACACTGATCAAACAAGACGACCTGATCGAATCTGTCGCCGCCGCCCTGCAGTACATCAGTTACTACCACCCGGCCGACTTCATCTCGCACCTGGCCAGCGCCTACGCTCGTGAGCAAAGCCCCGCCGCCAAGGACGCCATCGCGCAGATCCTGACCAACAGCAAAATGAGCGCCATCGGTCACCGGCCGATTTGCCAGGACACGGGCATCGTCAACGTCTTCCTCGAAGTGGGCATGGATGTGAAGTTCGACGGCTTCACCGGCAGCCTAGAAGACGCCATCAACGAA
>JBIKSN010000366.1:0-2522 GCA_044348585.1 Flavipsychrobacter sp. | reverse complement strand
ACGGGCAATCTGCGTCAGGCTTAGATATGGCTTGATAGCTGGAGCGGTTGCGCTGGACATCGTCGTCCTCCGGTGGGCCTGCCCAGGGATTCATTCCCTAGGCTTGCACGGGGACCGACGCAGATGTAAAGTTGTAAACGCACAACCTACACGCGGCTTCGGCCCGTGACATCCGAGAAGGCCACCCAGTTCCGCCAAGAAGTAGGGTGGTCTTTTCGTTTAATAACCCCCTCAGAATACCCCCGCCCACGACCAGCCGCAACACTCCGCGGCCTTCCGAACGCACCGACACTCGGACACTCAAGATTCGCCAGCGCACGGGTTTACCCGCAGCGACCGCTGAACGCGGTCCTGTGGTTCGTTAGGGGAACCTGGGTGGGGTTCAGGCCTGCGAGGTGACCGCGGACTTCCGCCGTGGGTGCGCTTCCCAGATTCTGGAAACGCTGGACCGTCCCCAGGGCTTGGCTTCGCCCTTCGCGCTGCCCCTCGGGGGGATGCCCGCGGCGTTCAGCCGTTTCGCCGTGGCACCCGGCGACATGCCCTTTTCCCGGCACTCCAGCAGCATCACCAGACCGGCCTGCTCCCCGGGGTGATACCCGTAGGGCTTGCGTCCCTCGCAGCGTCCCGTGGTGGCACGCTTGGCCAGACGGGCCTGCTTGAGCTTGCTGACGATGCTGGATTTGTCGAACTCGGAGACGGCACCCAGAATCTGGCGGACCAGCTTGCCGGTGGGGGTGTCATCCCCGTTCAGGGGCTGGCCCGTCTCCGCGATGATCACCGTCACGCCCAGTTCCCGCAGGCGCTGAAGGATCAACTCGCCAGCGATGAGGTCGCGGGCCAGACGGTCGGCCCTCTCGATCACGACCACCGGGGGCTTCCCCCCTGCCGCCGCCAGATCGGTGAACAGGGCCAGCGTTCCGGGGCGGTCATCGCCCTGCACCGTCCCTGACACGCCAAGGTCAGCGTATTCGCGCAGGACCGTCGCCTTGGCCCGTTTCGCCCACGCCGCGATCACCTTCCGCTGGCGTTCAGGACCACCCTTGTCCGCCTGGGATTCGCCGCTGACCCGGATGTAGGAAACGCACTCGATCTTTGCCATGGCCAGCCCCCCGAAAGCACGGGGAAGTATATGCCAGGACGGGCCTGGAGGTACACTATTCTGGAGAATTATGTACCTAGAATCCGTAATCCCTTGCCGCCAATGCACTTATGCACTTCGCGGCCTTCCGCTGCCTTCTGAGACGGGGTCAGCGGGTGTAGCGGATGAAGTCCAATCGGTCCCGGATGCCGCAGATGGCGAGGGCTCCGATCCAGACGGGGATCTGACGGTCTGCTGCCCAGCCAAGGACCATGTCAGCGACGGCAAGGCAGACCCCGAAACCGTAGACGAGCCGGTCCTTATCGATGGTTTTGGCGAACATGACAACGCCAGCCAGGATGAGCATCCCGACGATGAGGCCACCCGTTATCCAGACGAATTTCGTCAGGCTATCGTCGTCCCGCATGGCCCTGCTCCAGCGTCAGGCAGCTTCGGATTCGATCTGGGCGGCACCATTCCGGCTGTTGGGGAATGCGGTGCCCAGGGCACGGACCACCAGGGCGCTGGCGGTGGTGTCCCTCTGCGCGGCCTGAACATGCAGCCAACGCACCAGGGAGGCGGGCAGGACCAGCTTGATGGACCGCTTTGGCTCGTCCTTCCGCTGGGGTGCAGCCTTCCGCCGCGGCTTGGCCGGGGTCTCGGCCACCGCGTCAGCGTGTTCAACGACAGACTCTGCCGGTTCCGCGTTCTGGGGGGGCAGGCTGAAGATTGCGGAGCGGGTGCGGCTAGGCGGCGTTTGCTGTGCGTCCGACACGGGCGATCTCCTTGGCGAGTGCGATGATGGCCTTGGCAGGGGCTGAAGTCGGGTGGGTCAGGACAACGGCCCGGGCATCCCAGGTGGCGGTGCCCACGGCGACACCGTTGGGGATCACGGCCAGCAGCTTGTCGCCCCAGGCGGATCGGGCGGTGGCCTCGGCCTCCTGGTCGGTCTTGTTCTTCTGGCAGCGGTTCAGGACCTGACCCAGCAGGCGTGGTGCGCCGGGGTTGTCCTGGCGTGGGACATGCTTGCGGACATCCTCGACCAGTTGCAGGGCCTTCTGCATCCCCAGGATGCCGTGCCTGCCTGAGTCGGTCGGGATCAGCACCTCGTCGGCGGCGGCCAGGGCACCGACGGACAGCAGCCCGCGGCCTGGCGGGCAGTCGATGATGCAGAGGTCGTAGTCCCCGGCGAGTTCAGCCAGGGCATGGCGCAGGCGCAGTTCACGCCCCACTTCGTTGGTCAGCAGCACGGACGCATCGGCCAGCGTGGACCCGCCAGGGATGATGTCGCAGCCGGGGAGCCTCGTTGCGGGGATGACCGCGGCACGGGGCTCGCAATCGCCCATCAGCACGCCCGCAAGGTCCAGACCCTCTTCGGGCTGGGCTCCATCGGTGGCGGTGTCGGTCAGGTTCCCCTGGGAATCGGAATCGACCAGCAGCACGC
>JBIKSN010000404.1:0-2527 GCA_044348585.1 Flavipsychrobacter sp. | reverse complement strand
CATGGTATAATTAGCCTTGAGGAAACAAACGCTTCAAACTCCATAAAAGAATGAGGTGAAAAATTATGGCATATTCAAGAGGTTCTAACGCCAACATTATTGTTGGTGCAGCCGCTCTCTTCACATACGAAGATGGCGAATTGACCGATGGCCTGTTGCCAGCATACGTTGCTGGTGAGAGTTACCGTGAAACCCTATCCGATGAGGAAGGTTTCCGTAACGTAGGCTACACCATGAATGGTCTGGAACTAGCTTTCCAGCCTGACTTTGGTGAGGTAGCTGTTGACCAGTTGCTAGACGTTGCAAAGCTTTACAAGCAGGGCATGACTGTCAACCTAAACACTACTTTCGCAGAGGCAACACTAGAAAACTTGTTGTTCGCACTAGCTGCTAAGCCAGAAGATCTATCTTCTGCTACAGGCACTGGTATCGGAGCAGGTTCTAGCTCTCTAAACCTATCTGCTGGTGACATCGGTGAATGTCCAGTAGAGCGTGGTCTTGTTGCAGTAGGTCCAGGTACAGGTGACTGTGCTCCAGACCTAGCTAAGGAGCGTGTATACGTTGCTTACCGTGCACTCTCAATTGAGAGCGTTACAGTAGGTGCAAAGCGTGACGAGGCAACAATGTTCGAAGTATCGTTCCGTCTGCTTCCAAACGACGCAGCTGCTTACGGTAAGATCGTTGACCGCACCATCCCTGCTGCTTCCTAGTAGCTGGTTATAACTAAATAGAACTGCCCTGGCATTAATTTGCTGGGGCAGTTTGCTTTTTGGTATACTATAGGTATGCCAACTACAGTTTATAACTCAGAAAACATCGTCCTAGTCGACGGCACAGAAATTTACATAACTCCACTAAAGATAAAGTATCTCAGACAATTCATGGAATCTTTTGAACTAGTAAAGGCTTTAGGCAACACAGACGAGGCCTTTGATCAGCTACTTGAGTGTGTCCGAATTGCAATGAAGCAATACTTTCCAGCAATCAAGACCGTCCAGGATGTTGCAGATAATCTAGATATGGCAACAATGTATAAGCTAATAGATATCGCTGGCGGAATATCTAACAAGAAGCCAGACGAAGAGCAGAAGCAAGAAAAGACAGGAGATGGAGACTCATCTTCTAGCTGGAGAAACTTAGACTTAGCAAAGCTTGAGGCAGAGGTGTTTTTGCTGGGTATCTGGAAAGACTACGAAGAGCTAGAGTCATGTCTATCAATGCCAGAACTAACAGCAACTCTTGAGATTAAGAGAGAGATAGATTATCAAGATAAGAAGTTTAATGCTGCAATGCAGGGGGTAGATCTTGACAAGCAGAGTGGAAAGAGTGAGCAAAACAAGTGGGAAGAAATGAAGGCACGAGTATTCTCTGGAGGAAAGACTACAGATGGAAATGACATTCTTGCATTCCAGGGGGCCAATGCTGCTAAGGCAGGTTTTGGAATCGGCTTAGGCCTTGCCTACGAGGATCTGTCTGAAAAATAAACCGATCCGTGATATAATTAACTAGCCAAAAAATGGTTATTTTGAGAGGAAAATATGACAACAACAGTTAACGAAGCAAAGAAGATCACCTTCATCGATGGTACAGAGATTTCCGTACGCCCATTGAAGATCTCGCTATTGCGTGAGTTTATGAAAAAGTTTGAAGAGCTTGGCCCAGTTGCCGAAGACAACGATAAGTCTATGGATGTTCTAATGGCTTGTGTTCAGATTGCCATGCGTCAGTATAACGCAGAGCTAGCTGCAGATGCAAAGGCACTAGAGGATTCTCTGGACCTGCCAACAGTCTACCAGATTGTTGAAGAGGCTTCGGGAATCAAGCTTGGAGATTCGGTTGCTGCTAGTCGCAAGTAACCAGTAGCAGGAGTGCGAATGAATGGCTGATATTGAGTCAAATATAAGAATAGATATTGATACCACAGACGCTCTGTCTGCTATCAAGAATCTGCAAAGACAGATATCAGCCTTTCACAGCACAATGCAGCAGTCTGGCAACGCTGCCAATGCAGCCATCTCTGATGGCATGCAAAGAAACTTAGTCAATTCGATTAATGCCACAAAGAAGTTCTCTGCATCTATGGTGGATGTAAAGGGCAGTACAGAATCTTTTACTACTGCTCTTGAAAAGAACAAGCTCTCCCTTGGACAATACTTTAGGTATGCTGGGGCATCTACAAAAACCTTTGGAAGACTCTTTACAAATGAGTTTAACACTATTGAGAAGGTTGCTAGAGAAAGAGTAAAGACCCTACAGACCCAGTATATCAAGATGGGTAGAGATGCCAACGGTGCAATCCAAGCAATCAAGGTTAGGCCACTCGCCCTTGACATGGAAAAGCTTGGTACTCAGGTACAGATAGCAGCCCAGAAGCAGCAGATATTTAATCAGCTTCTAAAGCAAGGTTCTACAAACCTTCTAAACTTTGGTAAGAATACTCAGTGGGCTGGTCGTCAGCTTATGGTTGGTTTTACTGTACCACTTAGCATGATGGGTGTAGCTGCCGTAAAGTCTTTCATGGAAATGG
>JBIKSN010000356.1:0-2548 GCA_044348585.1 Flavipsychrobacter sp. | reverse complement strand
TAAGTCGAAAATTTTCACATCGATCTACACATGACCACTATTCGCTATTGAAATGTAAATATAGTCCATTTTGCCCCAGATGGTTTCTGGCGTATTCTAACCTCACCTTCATATCGTAGAAGGTGACAAGGTCCAAACCCACCCCCAGGCTGTATTGCAACGTATTTACCAACGTATAGCTGCTTGGCGTGGGGTTGTTTATGTAACCGGCATCAAAAAACACCTTTGGGTATATGCGTACGGGCACTGCAGTAAAATATCTTACCGGAAGAGAATACGTGTTGTTAAACAATTCCCGTTTCAGGCTCAGCCTGACCAATCCGTACTGATACCCGTCGGTGACGTAGTATTCGTAGCCCCTTACATAATCCGTTTGAGTCCCCAATCCATTGCGAAAGTAGTACGGTAAGGTAGAGGGTGCCATTAGCCTGCCCCGCACTACTGCCGACACATACCAATGCGGTAATGGCCGGCGAAAGACACCAGCTTCAACTGTCGTAAAAAGTTGTGTTTTCAGCCCCCGCCAACCGGCCCTGGCCACCGCAGTAGCCACCAGCTTTTCTCCGATAAGTGAATAACTCCAGTTGTCGACACCATTATACTCATACCTGTAATTGACCTCTACAAACCGGGCATTGCCTGAAGAATCTGCAAAAAAGTCTTGGTTGAGACGAACTATTGTGTCGGCTATATGCATTTCTCGGTACATGAGCTGCCATACGTGGCGTCTTGCATAGGCGGGACGAGATACATAGGAAATACCTCCCTCGGCCTGCCGCCAGACAACCGGCCCTGAATAAAGACCTGCAAATTGCAGCTTGTTATTTTCAGTTGCATAATACGTCTGGTTGCTCCTGGCCGCAGCCGCCAAAATGCCAAAACCATGTGTTTGACCCTTGTTGACGTATGGGAGCATATAACTTACCCCCAGCTTCTGCGTGTATCCCGCCTGAAAGGTAACCGAGAGCGCCTCCAGATTTCCCCTGAAATTCCGGTTGGTGAGGGTGAGTCCGGCTGACACCCTTTCCAAGTCGTGGTTCTGATCGACCCACCAGGTATTTATATTCCTGTCGGCAAATTGCAGAATGGCTGCCGGGATCATATACCACCTTTCCTTAACATGAATATACCAGATCAGGCTATCACCTCCCACCGACTCCGTCTCCTGATCAACTTCATTGAACAATTGCAAATTAAATAGCCGCAGCTTATTCTGTTGTATCAATACAGTAACGGAATCTTGAGACACCCGCTGACCAACGGCAACACTGAGCTCCCTGAGAATAATTCGTGTTTTTGTGATGTTGTTTCCTTCTACTCTTATTTCCTTAATGACGCGACCACCGGTTCCGTTGCCGGTCTGTTGCGCAAAAACTACCGATGCACTTGCAAGGAAAATAAGATATGAGAGAAAGAAACGAATCATGCAATATCTGATGCAAGATAGCACACTTTGCCCAAGCCCCTGAATTTCGGTGTCTTATCTGGCAAATACGATTAATCAGTAAAATATAGAATTATTAACACTATTTAGTACCCGCCAAAGGAAAGGAGCGCACCGATGGTAGCTTTAAATCTATTACCTTTGCGCCTCATTTTTCCTCTTCATGGATCGTAACCAGGTTATCGGCTTTTCTCTTTTAGCCGCATTGCTGATCGGGTATGTAATGTACAGTCAGCACGAACAAAAAGTCTTTTATGAAAAAAAACAGGCTGATAGCGTAGCTTATGCAAAGGCTCATCCGCGTCCGATTGTTGATAGCAGCAAGTTGATAAGCGCCGCAGTTGTTGACTCAGCTACTGCAGACTCGGCAACTTTGGCACTGCGCGCATTACAGCCGCCTGCCTTCAACGGCACTGCTCAAAAAGTTACGCTGGAGAATGGTAAAGTGTCAGTAGAGTTCACCACAAAAGGAGCCTACCCTACTGCCGCGTCTCTGAAAAGCTATAAGACCTACCAAAAGAAAGACCTCTATCTTTTCAATGGTGGAGGCAACGTACTTAGTGCGACTTTGCCAATAGATAATAACCGCGCAACTGCCGATCTGTACTTCTCGCCGGTGACACGCACAGAACCCAACGGTGATAAGACCATAGATTTTGTGGCCGACCTCGGAAACGGCAAGAAAGTGGAACTTATCTACACACTCCCGGCTGATGACTACATGATGCGCTGCAATCTGGTACTTACGGGTATTCAAGCTTCATCGCTGCCGCTCACCTGGAACACGTCATTGCTGCCAACTGAGAAAGATCTCGCGAACGAGCGCATGAATACTCAGGTCTACTACCGCAACAAAGACGAAGACCATGACTATTTCACAGTTGCGGCAGAAGAAAAAACCATTGACAACAAAAGTAACGCACCGCATTGGCTGGGATTGCGCAAACAATACTTTAGCACCGCACTTATAGCAGATGATGGCTTCAGTAAAATGGACTCGAAGTTCTGGTACAAAAATGAAAGCAAAGACATAGTTGCATACAACACCGCAACAATGATGCTTCCTATGAAACCAGCCGGGAACGTCAACACCGCTTCTATGAA
>JBIKSN010000396.1:0-10697 GCA_044348585.1 Flavipsychrobacter sp. | reverse complement strand
CGGATATAGCCTGTCGTTCGAGCACATATATGACAGGATAGATAACACCAATGAAGATCTTTTACTGTTATTGGTTAGTCTTTATGGTTTGATGGACGCTGAGGAATTACTTGCAGCGCTGAAGACGAGGCTTGTTTTTCCGCCCGACCCACTTATTGACTCCATCTGCAGATCATCCAACGGCTACCTGATATACCGAGAGCAGATAGAAGAGCTGTACATGCACCTGACCTTATGCGATGAATCTGAGGCTATCAAGTTCAGAAAGGATTGGAACAAGAAAAGCGCAGCAGGACGTGCCGTTGCTCGCTCACTTGCCTACAGCGACAATATGACCCTTGAAGATGTGATACAGCAACGCAAAATAGCCGACGGCTTTGACTTTTTTGTATCCGCCCGATACCGGGAACTGGAGAACCTGAGCCATGGGATTAGAAATCACCCGAGGACGAACTGACTATCAATTCACGAAAACATTGTTAATATGATAATGCGTATTATAGTTAATTTAATTATTTTTACTTCAAAACATAAATTATGCTTAACTTAAAAATTAGAGATACGGCAAGAACAATTACATTAAAACTGGACGAGCTGCTGGTTGACAAGAACAGTGTTGAAGCCTGTTGCAAGAATGTAGCGAAAGTACCCTTGACGAAAGGAATATACTTCTGGTTTATGCCCAATGAAGCTTATAAAAAGCTAAGGGAATATGTTACCATACTACCGATAGTCCCTGTTTACCAAAAAGTCATAAACGGCATATTACATGACTTGGTTTACATAGGCACTGCTGGGACGGGGAAAAACGGGAACAGCAATATAAATGAGCGGCTTACATGGCATCTTTGCAACAAGCATACCAAAAGTGCAGTATGTTCCGGCACCTTATCTACACTGAGGGCTGGTTTGGGAGCCTTGTTAGCAGAGGATCTCATTTTGCCCAACACAGAAGCCGAAGTGAATGAGTTTATGTGTGATTACATGAAAGTGTACTGGATTGCTTATGGTGATAATGATAAAGATCTAATTGATAGCGATGAGAGTAAACTTATAAAAGAGCTACGCCCATTACTGAACATTAAGAACAACCCGAACGCAGCTATTGCAGCAACTACTACATATACATATAAGCAGAGACGAGCTCTGGTTTATGATGCCACTAAGAAGAGGTTGAATTGCGTTGATCCGGAGGTCACGACTACAGAAAAAGAGTTGAAAAGACCGGCCCCCACAATTAGCGCAGAAAAGTTGATTAATGAATCTGATGATTGCCAAACATTCTCTGTGACTGCAGAGCAGTCAATAGTTGACGTAGTAAATAATATTCCCAATTTACCGCAAGGGCCATGTAAAGTAATCTGTTGGAATACCGCTAATCCTAATCAGATAGTATATGCGAATGCCAAGGGCGAAGGGTGGAGAAATACTGGGAAAGGCAACCAAAATATCTACTCATATTTCGCAAATGTTGATACAGGTATGGGTAATCAATATAGGTGGAAAATCATTCAAGACGAAATGGCTCGTAAATCAATTACAAGAATTGATGTTGTCGTTTGTAAGTTATCAGAGAATTCACAGAAAAAGAATACTTCCAATTCTAATCAAATCAAAGAAATCGAGAAAAGAAAACCAGCAACCCCGGTTATGGAAAGAGAAAAGAAATTGGAAATATTGAGAAATCCAGAGATACCTAAATTGCTCATTATTGGTTGTTCTGACGCCAAACAGACTGGCGGAAAATTAATGGTGAATCCTCGAAACATATTTCATAATGAGCTTCTTGAGTTACGAGGTAATCGAAGAAACTATTATGGGAATTTGTTCGGCGCCAATCCTAATCACTTCATCAGAAATGGCAATAATGAGTTCCAAAGATTCAACCAAGCAAACAACAATAACTTATTATTGCCGGCATATAAAAGGTACGATGGTATGTTCTTTTCCCCAGGCCACAGAACCCAATATGAGTGCGTTAATAATAATCATGGCTGGCATATTCTAATAATTTCGGGATTATATGGCGTATTAGAGTATAGGGATGAGATTATAGACTATCATCTAACTATCCAAAAAGGAGGCAATTGGCACGGTAATGAAATTCATAATTGCATCCAAAATTATAAGCAAAACAATGGAATAAATGATGATAAAGTATTCTACAGTTTGTCAAATAGTTACGTTAATGCAATAAATGGGCTGCCGAGATGGCATAATCTATGGCAAGGAGGAGGAGGTCATGGACATGCATCAGCAACGTCCTTGTGTGATTTTTTAAAATTATTCTCAATATGCAAATAGAGGCAATTAGAGTAAACAAGCCGGTACATCATAAGGCGGCAGCTATTTTCGACTGGATATTTAAAAATATCCTTCGAGATCCCTATGAAACACATGTATTACGTAATTTACAAGAAGACGTTTATGAATTCTCTCGAAGTGAATTTGAAGTAGTCTTTTATCCAAGTTCTGGTTATGACATTTCCGACATAATATTTTTTGAAAAATTTCACAGAGATAAAAATAGAAAGACAAAACTGTTTATTCATAATGATCCGGGAGATCTTCCTCTGTATGGACAAATTATTTCACAAGCAATTGTTGATATTTCAAATAATACACTTATAGTCCAGGATTGCTTTAATTTTATATTTCCTAACCTCACAGAGATTAAGCTATTGAAAATCCAGAATATAAACGGATGTGTAAATTGGTTACTGCAATTTACCGACCAGGACACTGTAGAGTTTTTGAAAATAGCAATGAGTCACAAATGGAAATTTGACTGTATGTATTCTGCAAATGGTTGGCAAGGAATGAAACGTTCGGATACTCGAGAAAGAAAAAGATGCATACCAGACCTGCTTTACCTATATATGATGTGGCTATTTCGGTTCAAGTTATTAATTTCAAATAATTCAGTTGAGAAATTGTTAAACATAAAAGAATCATATTTTGAAAATTTAAAGGATTTTGCAAATGAACTACCTGAAGAAATGAATAATTATATAAATGAAGAATTAAAAATCGACAGAGGGGAATTTTGTAAAAAATTTTCCGTTGATGACATATCTGAATATTATGACGAGGAGTATTTTGCCATCAACGAAGTTTATTTAATTTCATAATCTCAAACGTAACTAAAACATTTCTTAAGCGGAACAGTTTAAATAGCGTATTCGTTTTATAGTAGTTGTTTCCACATTGCAGGATTAAAATGACATTAGGTTTTAGAGGAAATGAGCAGCCTATACAAGAGAAACGCATTTTTGTATTGGGGAGAATATACAAATTGATCTTCGTTGTCAGACCTCTCAATCAAAATATCGTTAATGGAGGTGCTCCCATCTATGTAAAGCGACTCGACACATTTCCTTGCAGGTGGTACTTTTTTATTAAATGCCCTTCTGAAATTTGTTGCAGCCAAACATGATTCGCCAGTGGCTATTGAGTACAGTTGCTCCAACTGATGCGTAAACATCAGGAATCCGAAAGTTGGCGCCAGCAAGTCTTCTATAATCGCTAAGTAACCTTCGTATTTTTTGAACGGGTAGGAGATCATATGCTTTGCCAGTGCTCTATTAGTTACGCCATAAGTACCCAGGGCGAAAATTATTGTGTTGTAGTTTATAACCGGCAACATGCGCAGATACTCACAAAAAGTAAGGTCGGGTAATCTGTCAGTAAAGGGCTGATGAGCCGAGAAAAGAAAAATAGTTTGGATTCTTTCATTTTCCCGAAAATAAACATGATAGTGATTGGGGTATGCATCAACAACTTCCAGATCTTCCGGGCTAACAAGGCTTCTTAGTTCTGCTTTTTCGTGCGGGTGAAATTCCCGTTGTATGATTTTGGTTGACAGTGCATCAACGTGCGACATGTCTATGTTACGACTGTATTGCATCCGATAATATTATTATAGTTGTTACAAGTATCTATCTGTTCTGAAGCTTTATCTATACCGAAGCATGAAAACTTATGCTCACTTAATTAGTCTGGGCAACTTATTCACTTTTCGAATTGTTTGCCTCACTCAGTATGTTATTATATGTCACTGTGACATACCTTTTCCTGAGGTGGCCATAAAGAATCATAGCATTGCGGTAGGATGGTTCGTACACGAACAAATTATCGGTATCCCAGCAGCGCCACCTCATAAGATCCAACAAAGAGAACCGCGGACGCAGTAGTATAGACCTTGCCAACTCTTTAGCTTCGGGGCGTTTCATGTTTATATCCTTTCTGAATCTAACCGCTTCATCTTTTCTACAATTCCTGAGTATCATGAATATCTTTTCCATTTGTTCATTAAACACCAAATAGCCATTAGTGCTTTCAAGGATATTCTCAATTACCTCGTAGGGCTCTCCCATGGGCCTTGCAGTGGGTGGGCTATAGAACGGCCCCCTGAAATTCGCTCCATCAATGAAGTGATGATACGTTCCTAGTGCGGCAAGTACATTTTCATAGGTAAGCTCTTTCATGTCGAGCAGATATTTTGCGAATGTTACCTTTTGAGGAGCAATTGAGTCTGTGGACGAAGATGCGTGTATTGGTATCTTTTTTTCTCCCTCATCTACATATAATACGAGGTGCTCTTTATACTCATCATATCTCTCGCCATGCCATTCTTTTACATAGTTTACAAAGAAATCGTCGTCACAATCTTTGGTAATAATTACCTGTTTCACCTGGTCGAATATCCAGCTCATTCTGTTTTCCATATTGTATGTATTGTATTTGTTAGTAAAAGAGTGTCTCTATAATGAAGCCGGGTATCAGAAATACTATGCTGCACAGCACCAATGAGAAAAAACCGAACATAAACTGTTCATAGGCGGGCTGAGGTAAAGCAAAGCTTGCAAAAAAGAGTGCAATCACAGAGGCCATGTGTATCGCTGCATTGCGCATAGGCACTCCATCATCTCGCTTCTTTTCAGGGGTCACCAGTTTATACCAACCACTCCAGCCAAGGTATATGACCAGCCAAATGAGTACAAGTATTACCAACGAGCCCGCTATGTTTTTAGGTCTTTTCCACATATTATGTCTTGTTGTCAATAAGAGAGTATTTGGTCAATTAATTCCTTGCCTTTTAACCCCTGCAGCCAATCTTCAGGAATATCTTTGAGACCATAATATATGCCCGCAAGCCCTCCGGTTAGGGCAGCTACCGTATCTGTATCTTCACCAAGGTTTACTGCGGCAAGTACAGCATCTTTGTAGTTATCGGTCCTCAAAAAACACCACATGCAGGCCTCAATGGTGTGGACCACATAACCTGTAGATCTTATTTCCTTTCGATCCAGCGCTATAAAGTCGGGCTGAAACAATCTTGTCCCTGTCTTTAGTTGTACAAACTGTAAAGAGTGACTTTCTTCAATCGCTGTAAGTTGCTCGGTTACATAACCAGGTATCGATATTTTGTTGGCCCCCTCAATTAGGCATCTGAGTGCCAAAATATAGTACAGAGACGCTTCAGAGCATATATCCAGCGCATGTGTAATTGTATTTTCAGCATATACCCTATCCACTACTTCATTGATGTCTGTCAGGAATGCATATGGCAGTGATCTCATCAGGCTGCCATTCCCCGCCGACCATTCATCTGTGGCACCTGCACGTTCGGGGGCTTGTCCATCCCGTATGCTGTCAAGTGCAGATGCGACAGTTATTCCAACATCGAAAACAGCATTGGTTGCCGTATACGCTGCGTTTTCATACCAGTTTAGAAATTTGCCCGACAAAGTGCGGAAATCGCCGTGCTCTGATAGATTCTCCAACACACACAGCATCATAGACGTGTCATCGCTCCATGTACCGGGAGCCTGATTGTGGGTACCATTACCGATCATGTCGACGGCCGGTGACTCATCCATCTGCTCTCTGCTGATAAATTCGTAAGGGACACCCATGGCATCTCCCACGGCAAATCCATATACGGCACTTTTTAGTTTCTCCTTTTTGTATTCTGCTATCATCCTGAAAAAATATGTACGAAAGAACGAGGCCGTAATTGTAACCTATTTACAAAGATGAATTTGGTGATAATTTTTCTGACTTATGTTCAATAGTCAGATTTATATCATTGACGAATTGCTACTTTTAATTAATGCTAATAGTTTGTCGATTGCAGGTTCGGTTATCTCTAAAAATTCCCAAAGTATCACAGGTGTAACGCACTATTCTTCCTGATTTCTAATGATAGAAATGCTTTGGTAGTGGCGAGAGGCTTTTCATCAATTTATTTGTCCTTAAAAGTTTACAATTAAAGGTTTTATATTAAGATAAGTTATATTCGGGTTGCTTTCAACCTAAATAAGAGTTTTTTGTTATTCGTATCCGGCTTTTTATGATGTACCAACGGTCATTTGGTGATTGCATTGTTACACTTCGAATGTTCGTTGTTGAATACACATTCCTTGGTGGCGAGGAGAGAATATTTGTAGCCGGCTAGAAAATAATCGTCGCTTGCATCAACTATTGTCGCTGAATGATATTGAACAAATTGGATTCCGCTCGTTTTTCAATTCATTGCAACGTGAAGTGACGTGTGAATCCCAGTGTATTAGGCAAAAAGCACTCGAGAAAGAGGATAAAATAAGTTCTATGCAGAAATAAATTATGAACTCTACATTTTCTGTTCAGCCGCATTTTTTAGAAACTCAGACCATACGAGGCCTCTCATGTGTGTATGTCCCAGAAAATAGGTGTCAGGCTTCACTAGGTCATGTGGGTCGGCATCTTTTAGTTGTTGTATTGCGTCGTTATATTCCGGCTTTACATAGGTTTCCAGCTCTTTTACAAATTGATCATAGCTCTTAATAAATTGTAGTGCATCCATATCAGTATATATTATTCGGTCAAATGGTCATTTGGTAAACCATATTTCAAATGTTTGGTACTCAGGGCTGGTAGATATAATTTCATAGTCATCAGCTTCTATGCCTACCCAGTCATCATCATCCCCATATTCCTTGCACATTATCGCAATGTTCATCTCATCTTTTAGGCTACGGCCTCTGCCGGGCAGATCAATTGGCTTTATCAAATCCATCGCTGTTGCCTTGCTTATCCTTCTATCAAAATTGGTTGCTTTCATTGTGGTAGAAGCTTTTTGATTTTGGAAACAGTATTGATATGCAGGTCAATTATTTTGGCTACTTCTCCAACCTTGTAGCCTTTGCGCAGATAGTCATAAGCCTTCTTGTTTTTCTCTTTGGATAGGAAGGTTAGCAGTGATTCTTTGCTGCCGGTTTTCCTTCCTGTATAGGTGCCTTTTAACTTGGCTATCCTTATCCCTTCTAGTTGGCGTTCTTTTATCTGGCTTCGCTCCATTTCGCCAACAATACCCAGTATAGAGATAATGAGTTTAGAGATCGGATTTTCTTTACCATGTTCGTCAAGTGTTCTCAAACCTTGACTAACGAAGTAGATAGTGATCTGCCTCTCGGCGAAGTAATGAATGGTGTTGATAATGTCTCTGAGATCTCTGCCGAGGCGGTCAATCTGCCAAACAGAAAGAGAAGTAAGGATGTTATTGTCAACCAGCTTTTTTATTTCTGATCCGCCGGGTCGTTCAAAGAAGGGTAGGGCACCGGAGCATTTGTCTTCTACAACCAATTTGTAGTCTTTTTCGTTGACACGCTGGCGGTCCGTCTTCTGGTCTAAAGTTGAAATTCTGCAGTATAAAACGTTCATTTTCCTCAATTTTAGCGTTATGCTATTCGATGCCTAAAAGTCAGGAGGATATCCCGTTTTTCGGAATCTTTTCGAGGAATTCTTACGATCTAATTGTCCACATTTTTAAGTGTAGCCTAAAAATCAGATTTTTCAAGATTAAGTGTGATAGAAGTATAATCATTTAATATTACTGGATTAAGGATGTTAAAGAGTTCTATAAACAATAAAAGGTTACTTAAACCAAATGATAATGTTAAATATGATTTTACATTATTCAGATTGGGGATTTTTAAATGAATTTTAATTAGCCGTTTCTTTAGGAACTTCCGTATACATTAGTTGGAAGGTTTTATCAGAAAGGGCTTTCTGCCATCTTTGCAACAGTAACCCAACGCGAATGTTGAAAAGAAAAGAAAGAAAAGGAAAAATTAATGACGTTTAGTTTTCCTTGTGGTATGATTTGAAAGTTTGTAAACTTTGTAGATTTTACAACCTTGGTTTCGAAATAAGTAGAGCTTAATGTCATAAATTTATTGTGGAATTAATATCAATACAAGTCAGACAAAGCACATGCTAATTGTTATACTATGTCAATGGAGTCTTTACAAAAATTAGAATCATCTGAAAGCAGGTTAATACTTGGGAAAGGACTAGTTTGCTTAAATACTAGTGCTGAATCATTTGTAACTGTTTTTCATGCAAATAATTTCCCCCACAATTTAAGATCTGTAAAAAAAAATATACGTACAAGTGAGATTATTCTTAAAGCGGAGGCATATACATCCATTTTAGATACCGATATTGATTTAAAAACAAAAGTCCTACCTCTTCAAGTTTGTGCAACAAAGTTGGATAATTCAGAAATTATTTTCTACACCGATGAACCATTCAATTTTGAAAATTGGGATACAGTCAGAGATTCATTACTCAAAACTGGCCAGTATAAAAGTGTTAATTTACCTAATGTAAGTTTTTTGAAGTTTGCATCGATGTGTAATTCTGATCATAATTCTCTTTTAAATAAATTGAAGGATAATGGATTTGAATATAAGGTTGATACTTGGGATTTAAATCAAAAAGTACCACTCCAGACTTTTCTAAAATATTTGGAGTTCATGAATATAGAACCTGAACCTTTTGTTGAATGTGCGCTTGCTCAAAAAAAAATGGTATCAAAAATAGCTGGCCCCAATATTTTAGGCAAAATTAACTTGGACGAATTGAACTTAGCAAGTCGTCCAAAAAAAGGTGCCACGAAAAAAACAACGGAGAATCAAGAAAATATTATAGATAAAAAATCACTTGAGGCTAAAATTACAATTGAGTCTAGAAAATACACTGAATATGATGACGCAGAACACATTGAAATGAGAGCACCCAGACTAGAAGGTCCTAAGTTAATTGGACGTATAGAACTGCCTATTGCAATACAAGACATACATCATAGAAAAAATTCGAGCAAAATAGAAAGAAAACCAGGGGTATATCCTAATTCCGGAGAGGTTCACGGCGCTCCTATGAATTTTCAGCTAAATAAACAGTTAGGAAAGGTTAAATTTTACGACTCGAAGGTTAACAATTTTGGGATAATTGTAAATTTAAGTTCAAATGTAGATTCTAAAGTTTTCCCCCAAAATATTTTAACCAGTCCAATTATTGATGGAGAAATTGTCATCTATACAGAAGTTCCCAATGGCAAAAACAAATATAAAGCAATTGAAGTTTCAAAATATATCCCTGTATTCATTTTTAACAAAAACAAGGGGGGGCATTCATTACTCTACCCGCTATTAGGTAAAGATTTAGAAAATGAAATCATTTTAGCGGGTAAATTTGAAACAGGCTTTTTTCATATTAAGGCCAAAAGTTCACTTTCCTCCTGGCAAGCATCCATAATTGAGACAATAGTAGTAAGTAAAAATGATGCAATAGACTTTGGAAAAAAGATTATTTCGAAACTTTTAATTGATTTCGAAGATTATTCTTCTCCTATCGAATGGCTGACTAAGTTCCTTTTGTCAGAAATAGATTCAAGTATATTAGTGTCTTTATTTAACGAGGTGTTGCGTGTCGCGGAATCTCAGCCTATTATTAGGGTAGTTAATCTCACAAGGATGTTATTAAATCTGCCAGTTGGCGATTTAATTTTTTTGAACCCGCGCTTTGGTTTTAGCAAAGTAAACTTTGTTCTTTGGTTTCTAGGGAAATTAGAGAAATTTCCAGAACCTGATAAACAAGCGGAAGTTGATATTTGGCGCTCTGAAATTATACCCGATCTTGAATGTCAGGAATTACAGCAGGTATTAACGAAGCTGCTAAATGAACAAGGCGCTACAAAGCGAGTAGAGGAATCTTATAAACATTTAATCAAACGGGGGTGGCAAATCAATACTTCGGAAGAACTTGAGACCATTATTATTTTTCTTGAATCATTCAAAACGGTATTTCCTGATATTACATTAGAAGAAACTAATTATACTGCCAAGCACAACTTCTATTATATTGAATTGTATAAAAAGGGATTTATTAAAGAGTTGTCGGATGTTCGAATTAAACAGTGTATTGACGAACTGAAAGCTGACGACGAAAAAGCTCGATTTATTGAAATCCTGCCGTCTGATAAAATTCTTACCTATTATTCTGCATACCCTTTCCTGGCTAAATATCAAGAAAAGTTCATTGCCGATATTTTTGAACAAGAATTTTCAAAAATTGACTTCCTGTGTTTTGACTTAGAATCTGATGGGGATAAAATAAACGAGTTTGCCTGGAAAAGCAAAGCAGGTGTCAAAAGTGAAATAGATTTTAGAAAGCAAGATGAAGGTATTACCGAACTTGTAAATCTCCTGAATTCCGGTATTTTAATTATTGGTCAAAACATAAAAGAATTTGATTTACCCATTTTAGCTAATCACGGAGCTACACCTTCCTTTAACTTGATTTGGGATACCCTTGAGGTGGAAATGCTACTCAACCCGGAAAGGTTCAGCTATGGTCTTAAAGCACAGCAT
>JBIKSN010000084.1:0-10717 GCA_044348585.1 Flavipsychrobacter sp. | reverse complement strand
TTCATTGAGGCTAATGGTTGGCATCAGTCCTAGGGCGGGATTGACGAACTCACCGCCATTTGCATCTATAGACTGGTACTGGTTGAACAGTATGCTGTTGTCGAGCTTTACCGAAATGAAATCGGGGATAAAACTCTTCTTGTAAGCAGTAGGTTTCATCTTCAAATAGGCGCTATCGCTTATCTCTGATAGTACCGAACTATCAGCATCTGTTGATGCCACCTCATCAGTACCCTTCACAGGCGCGTCGTCAGTGTTCTTTACTAATGGACGCGACTTCTTTACAGGTTGCTCTTCGTTGTCATCAAACTCGCTCTGAAAAATATTGCCACTCTTTACCTGTGGTTTGGGCTTTTGTTCATCGGCATAACGACCGGGATACAACTCCGACTTTGGTTCCGGCAGCGGTATTACCGGATCGGTTGCACTCCGCTTGGCTCCCGGTGTACCCATTGGTGCCTCCGGCCATTCCTTCGAAAGAATAGTGGGCACCGGGTGCTCCACTATCCCACTGTCGCCGGGCATCTGCAGGTCGTGAATGTATAACACGTATTTGTCGCGTATCTGTATCACATCCGATACATCTCCCGACGACGCATTGTATTGGTGGCTCAGAATATTAGTATTGTAATTGGTAACGGGCAACGCATAAGCAGAGTCCTGGTTCTTTGTGTTGCGTGCGAAGTTCACTACATATCTGTTGGTGATGCCGCTGCTATCGTACAGGTATGCAAAGTGTTCGGGGCCGTATTGTATCGGCTGTGTTATGTGCCCCTTGCCGACATCCGAGCACTGCAACAACTCGGGACGCATACTCACAGTGTTATAGAAGAACACATTGAACGGTCCTGCGGGTAACTCATTTACGGCTACCGGTACATTCAGGTTTGGTTTGGGCCTGTTGGAAAGGAAAAGGATTCCGGTTCGACCACCGTCAGTGACGAACTTGGGCGACACATCGTCCCAGGTATCGTCGGTGATGTTCGTCATCTTAGACCCTTTGATGGTGAACAGGTACAGATCGGATTGACTTTTCTTAATAGCCGAGAATACGAGTTTGTCGTCGTCCTGAAGAAAAGCCATAGACAATACCCTGTCGAAACGATTGGCCGGTATAACGTAATTCTCTACCCTACCCCGTGCGTTGTTGTAAATGCGCAGGCGTGTCTGTTTGCCCTTGCGGTACAACATAGCCAGTTTGCTGCCAGTTGACGACCATGCCAGCATAGGATAGTTGGGATCTATCTGTTCTGTAAGGTCTTTCTTACCACCCTCTAGTAACGGATTGACGTTGGGGTTACCGGTGCGCTGTGTGTAAACCGTGAAACGGCCTTCCTTCCATACCACATAGGAAACGTCGGTGCCCGAAGGTGAAATGGTTATGTTGCGTACGATGCTATTGTCCTTCGGCACTTTCAACGTAGTAACACCGCCGGTGCTATCGGGCTTACGCTGGTTCTTCGCATCGAGCGTATAAATGTGTTTGTAGAATTTGATGCAGGAATCATACGCCTTTGTCACCTTCATGCCTAGGTTGTCGGGGTCGAGCATAGCCTTGTTGAGGCTGGTCTTTTGTTGCATGCTGTACAACAGACCTTTCACCTTATTGTCGCCATACTGATTAGAAACAAACTTCCAGAAAGCCTTTCCTGCCAGCTCGGGATACTCGTTAGACAGCTCAAAGAAACCTGTATTTGGACGCGCCTGCAACAATGCCATCCATTGGCTGTTGCTTTCCTGATCCCAACCATCGACCAGATAAGAGATATAACCTTCTGTGACCCAGGGTGGAAGATTGAGCAGCAGCGCATTCTTGACACGCTTCTTGAGGTCGTCGCCGAAGATCATGTGCTGCATCACCACCAGGGCCATGCCCGACTTTATCTGTCGGCGCAGGTCGGTATGTGCACCGGTGAAATAAACGACGAGCTTATCGTCAACAACCTTCAACGAACCTGCCCGTGAATTTCCTACGGTGGGCACTTCGTCCTTCAAGCCTATGTTTGACTGTCTGTATTCGTCATAAGAATTGTACAACATGATGTTGAAGCGTGGTGGGAAAGCGCCACCCAGCTTCTTCTCGATCACGGCCACATCCATCTCGGCTTCTTCAGCAACGTAACGGCCCAACTGACGACCTGCTTTGTCGTAGTGATATACCCTGAAATGTTTAGTATCGAAGTACTTCCAGTCGAATTTTTTCTTTTCCTGTTTGCGGTTCTGCCCGAACACTTCCATGTTGGATTGTGCATGCACTATCTGCGGCATAGTGACGCTACCCCAAAGGGCAGCCAGCATGATAAGGTTCATCTTTCCCAGCCGCGATATGCTTTTTATCATCTCTACGTACTTTTCTCAAGCGCCCGTGCCTTCCGGAAGCTCCTTGAAAGAGCCTGCCGGCAGTGAAGCGGATGTGTTACATTTGCAATACAAATTAAAGAAATAATACCACTCAGATATGTTAAATGTCCACTTTTTCACGTTCAATGCGTTTCAGGAAAACACCTATCTGATCAGCAATCACAAAAAGGAGTGCTGGATAGTGGATCCGGGTATGTATGAACAACGTGAAATAGACGGTTTTATTTCATTTATCGAAAAACAAGGCTTTACCCCCAAGGCAATTATCAATACCCATGCGCACCTGGACCATATTTTCGGGGTGCAGGGTATGGTAGACAAGTACGGTATACCGTTCAGCATACACCAGCAGGAACAACCGGTGCTGGACCGGGGCCGCGAAACAGCAGCCATGTTCGGATTCTCTTTCAACAACCTGCCGGCGGTATCGGGTTACATAGACCACACAAAGCCACTGCAACTGGGCGAAGACACACTGGAGGTATTCCTGACACCGGGCCATTCGCCGGGTAGTGTTTCATTCTACTACAAACCGGGCAACTGGATAATTGCCGGCGACGTTCTGTTTCAGGGAAGTATCGGCAGGACAGATCTGCCCGGTGGCGATTTCGATACACTGATCCGCTCTATAAAGACGCATCTCTTTACGCTACCTGACAATACCACAGTCCTTTCAGGACACGGAGACAGTACAACTATTGGCGACGAGAAACGTGACAATCCGTTCCTGAAATAAGACAGACGAGCAACTAAAGCAGGGGAATCTTACGGATGCTGTCTACTTTACCATTATGTATGTATTGGAAAGTACGCACCGGCGGACGATTGATGTCTGAAGGGATCATGTTGCCCATGACATTGTAATCGGGCAAAGCGGACACCTTTTTATTGAGCCAGTATGCCGAAGCAAGGTACTTAGGCTCGGGATAATAAATGAACAGGCAAGTACCCTCCTTGATCGTTTCGATGATGGGCGCAGCCAGATCAACCGGCACTGCAGGGCAGCCCCAGCTACGACCGAGGCGCTGATTTTCATTAATGTACTTATCGCTTACATAAGGTGCACCGTGTACAACAATATCGCGCTTGTAGGCAGCATCATTAAACCCCTGATCCATGCCCTCCATGCGCAGCGAAAGACCATTATCACCGTCATACGTTTGTGCGGTAACATAAAAGCCAAGGCTGGTTTTGTGCGAATTCACTTTATTGGAGAAGTCAACTGCACACCCCTCGCCTGTAGACTGTCCGTGTGCCACATAGGTATTGTACAAAACACGCTTGGTGGCCAGGTCTATGACCCAAAGCCTATCCAGTACCGAAGGCTGATTGAAGTCGCAGATGGTGAGTATCTCTTTGGCAGTATTGAGTTTGCCGGCGTTGCGCAGGTTGATGTAACCACGCATGGCTTTATCAAAGACATTGTAAGATAAACGGGTGAAATTCTGGAAATCGAGCTGCTTGTACAGGGTGCTGATATAATTCTCTACCCGTGCAGCCTCATTGCGCGATATCGACTCATTGGCCATCGCAATTTTGTATGACAACGTAAGCAGTGCATACATGGACAAGGAAATAATGAACTTACTCAGGGGCCTCAGAATCGCGATCACGGTTTCAGATTTAAGTTCCTGCAAAAATACCAAAAATGCCCCACTCCTACATTAACTAAAAGCAATCTTAACTATACATTATGATAAATAGAAACCGCCGCTCGTCTTTCGACAGCGGCGGCATCTGTATTTTTCTTTATTGTTTTGCTACAACTTGGCGCTCTGAATCCGCAATACCTTTCTGTTCTTCTTCTGTACGCGCATCTTTTCGGGCACCAGCTTGAGTATCTCGTCCATGAGGCTCTGCAACACACTGTCTTTTACAAAGTGGATGCTGGTAACCAGACTGATCTCGCGAACCGGCTCCGGATTTTCGAAGTAGCGGATACGTTCTATCTGGTCTTCACTAAATTCAAGCGTGGCCAACTCCGGTAGCACTGCCATTCCCCCGTTCTTTTCTACCATACGACGCAGTGTTTCTACATTGCTCGAGTCGTAACGATAAGGACGTTCGGCCTGTAATTTCTGTATCTGATCGCTGCACAGATTGATGATCTGGTTACGCATGCAGTGCCCTTCGTTCAGCAGCCAGATACGCTCCAAAGCAATATCTTCGGGCGTGATCATGCGCTTTTTCAAAGCTGCTTCGCCATCGCTGAAATAGCCAACAAAAGGCTCGTAAAACAGTGGGTATTCTTTTATACCCTGCTCTTCAAGTGGTGTACTCAGGAGAGCGGCATCGATCTCATTGTTTCGAAGTGCGGTAATGATCTGGTGTGTCTCCAACTCCTTCACCTGCAACTTCATAGACGGGAACGCCTTAGCATAGTTATCGAGAAGGGCCGGAAGTATATTAGGTGCGACGGTGGGTATGGCTGCAAACCTGAACGTACCCGACAGTGTCTTCTGCTGGCGCTGTATCAGTTCATGGATCCGTTCACATTCAGCCAACGCTATCTGAGCCTGACCAACAATAATGTTGCCCATGTCGGTAACAGCAATAGGGTGTTTGTTTCGGTCGAATATCTTAACGCCCAGCTCGTCTTCGAGCTTCTGTATCTGCATGCTGAGCGTGGGTTGAGTCACAAAGCACTTTTCTGCTGCAGCAACAAAACTCTTGTAAGTGGCTACTGCAACAACGTATTCAAGTTGTGTAATGGTCATAATTAACGGCGATTAGACACAAACATACGAATAATAAATGATATAGTCAAAATCTATAGAAAGAAAGTTTCCTTCCTATAGATTACCGGGACAGTTTATAGCGCCGAACTTACCCATTTCAAATACCGGCTTCAGCGCCTCGGTCCAGAAACGGCGTTTCAGTTCGGGCTGAGGAGCGAACGCTTCTACGGAAGGCAATGGTACCCAAATTGTGTCGTTGAACCTATTGGGGAGTAAAAAATTCAACATCACCGCCACACCCAACCGGGCAGGTACTAAACCGAAAAGTAACACCACGTATGGATCGAGCGCAGTGCGCAACTGATTCCAGGATACCGCCTGCCCCTCAGCCAGGTACACAATGTTATAATCTGCCGGCTGCAGTTTGCATGCTTCCAGCACCCGCAAAAGTTGTGTTTCCAGTTCGGGTTTGCGGTCAGATTCGCTGAGCAACACCAAAACCGGCCTTTTCTCCAGTCCTCTCATCATATCGCTTGAGTCCTGCCAGAACACATCGTTGGCCGCAGAGATAATATCAGTATTGATGATCGTCATAATGTAGTAAAACGGTAAAGTTCCGCCACTTGCCCGAAAAAGGCGTCAAATATCTGCTGTTAAAGGACAGAAATATAAAAATATTTCAAAAGAACATACGAAATCCGTGAGTTTCGGGTTAATAATATGCCCCCTTAGGGTTGACCCGTTTCCGCAAAAAAAGTCGTTTCTTTGCGCAAATTTACGCAAGTAAGCACATTGTCAAATTAAATAAAATTAACAATAATGAGTGTTTCCACAATTGACATCGCCGTAAAAAAAACAACCGACAGCCGCATAGGACAGTTGGATCCCGCGAACATACAGTTCGGTAAGATCTACTCAGATCATATGCTTGTGGCTTACTACGAAGACGGCGAGTGGAAACAACCTGAGATCGTACCTTTTGCCAATCTGTCGCTCAGCCCTGCCACTACCTTTATCCATTACGGACAGGCTATCTTCGAAGGAATAAAAGCATATAAAGATGCTAACGGCAATCCGCTGGTGTTTCGTCCGCACGACAACTGGAAGCGTATGAACCGCTCGGCCGAGCGCATGGCGCTGCCAGCTGTACCCGTAGATCTTTTTGTAGAAGGCATCCGCAAGCTGGTGGATATTGACCGTGACTGGATCCCGACTTCTGAGGACACTTCTCTGTACATAAGGCCTTTCATGTTTGCGATAGATGAGTTTATTGGTGTGCGCCCTGCTGAGAAGTTCATGTTCATGATCATTACCAGCCCTGCAGGTCCATACTACAGCAAGCCTGTATCTATATATGTACAGGACGAGTATGTACGTGCATTCCCGGGTGGTATCGGCTTTACAAAGGCTGCAGGCAACTACGGCATGAGCATGTACCCGACCATGAAGATCAAGGAAATGGGCTACGACCAAATACTCTGGACTGATGGATTTGAGCATAAATACGTGCAGGAAATAGGAACCATGAACGTGTTCTTTGTACTGGGCGACAAGGTGGTGACTCCGGACCTGAAGGAAGGAACCATTCTGGCGGGAGTGACCCGCGACAGCGTGATCACGCTGCTGCGCGAAAAAGGAATAACCGTTGAAGAACGCCCGATAGCTATAGATGAACTGGCCGACGCATACCGCAACGGACAGTTGAAAGAAGCGTTCGGTACGGGTACTGCGGCTTCAATTGCTCCGATAAGGGCACTTACCTACCACGATGAGACCATGGAACTACCTGCTATGGAAACATGGGACGTGGCTAACTGGCTTAAGAAAGAACTGGCCGATATCCGTTATGGTCGCAAAGCTGACACACACGGTTGGGTGCTGCATGTATAATAAAAACAGATTTTGACATAAAAGTAAGAGGACCGCATTGCGGTCCTCTTACTTTTATGTCAGGTCGGAAAATTAAATTCCATCACCATCCAGCAAGTTGCCAAGGCCACCGAGGATACTACCCTCCTCCTTGCGGCGCGATCCGCCATAGGCAAGGATACGGCCGGCCAGTCGGCTTATGGGCAATGTCTGAATCCACACGGTACCCGGACCGCGCAGGGTTGCGAAAAACACACCCTCGCCACCGAACAGGGTATTCTTGATACCGCCTACAAACTGTATATCATAAGTTACATTGCTGGTAAACGCCACAATACAACCTGTATCTATTTTCAGCAATTCGCCCGGCTGCAGGTGGCGCTCCACTACATGGCCACCAGCATGCACAAACGCCATACCGTCACCTTCCAGTTTCTCCATAATGAAACCTTCGCCGCCAAACAGACCGGTACCCAGCTTCTTCTGGAACTCTATACCCACTGCTACACCCTTGGCAGCACACAGGAAGGCGTCCTTCTGACAGATGACACGACCACCAAGGCGCATAAGGTCCAGCGGGATGATCTTGCCCGGGTAGGGTGAAGCGAATGACACTTTCTTTTTGCCGGTACCCTCATTGGTATAGGCGGTCATAAAAAGGCTCTCGCCCACCAGCAGGCGCTTACCAGCCGAGAACAGCTTGCCCATAAGGCCCTGCTGCTGGCGGCTGCCATCGCCAAATATCGTTTCCATACTTATTCCTTCTTCCATCATCATGAAGCTTCCTGCTTCAGCAATGGCGGTTTCCAGAGGGTCCAGTTCTACCTCCACGTATTGCATTTCTTCGCCGTGGATCTGGTAGTCAATTTCATGATTCAGCATAGTTTTTGTGTTTTTATGTTTGATGACGTAAAAGTAAGTTGCCGCTCCGTGCCGCAAAAATCACCTTCGGTAAATTACGGTTTTTTGTCGGTTACAGCCTTTTGCCGCTCGGTATTTGCTGCCGGCAACCGCAGAAATGAGAAAACAGGCGCTTATAGAAGTATGGGTATTTATTATGGCTACCCCCTCCCTAATGAGGCACCTTTCGCGTAACTTTGGCCTTCATCTATAAAACAAAAAACAAAACCGATATGGCACATACACTTCCCGCGCTCCCTTATGGCTACGATGCCCTGGAACCGCACATCGACACAATGACCATGCAGATACACCATGGCAAGCACCACCAGGCCTATGTGGACAACCTGAATAAAGCGCTCGCCGGCACGGACGGCGAGAACAAATCGCTGGAGGAACTGATGGCGAACATCTCTTCTTACCCTGTAGCGGTGCGCAACAATGGCGGTGGCCACTACAACCACTCACTTTTCTGGTCGGTACTGGGCACAGGCAACAGCACCCCATCGGGCAAGCTGGCTGACGCTATCAATGCCACCTTTGGTTCTTTCGACGCACTGAAAGAAAAAATGAATACTGCAGGCGCTACACGTTTTGGCAGCGGCTGGGCATGGCTTTCTGTAAGCGGTGGCAACCTGGTGGTAAGTTCTACTCCTAATCAGGACAACCCGCTGATGGATATTGCCGAAGTAAAGGGCTCTCCGATACTGGGTATTGACGTGTGGGAACACGCCTACTACCTGAAATACCAGAACAAGCGCCCGGACTATCTGAGCGCTATCTGGAACGTGATCAACTGGCGTGAAGTTGAAAAACGCTACGAAGCTGCACTGTAAACAACGTACAATATATATAAAAACAAGAGCGGAGGCGATATTATCACCTCCGCTCTATTTATTAATAGCCTTTCGGCCGAATAAACGATCCTATTCAGGAACTACCAGCCTAAAACCATTGCCGTGAATGTTCACGATCTCTACGTTGCTATCTTCTTTCAGATATTTACGCAGTTTGGCAATGTACACGTCCATACTACGTCCATTGAAGTAGGTATCGCTACCCCAAATGCGTTTCAGCGCTGTTTCGCGTGGCAGCAGGTCGTTTTTGTATTCGCATAGCATCAGCAGCAGTTCGTTCTCCTTCGGAGAAAGCGTGTGTGATGAATCGCCATGCTTCAGTGTACGCAGCTTGCTGTTGAAATGGTAACTGCCTATCTGGAACTCGATCTGAGCATGGTTCTTATCATGCAGGTCCTGATTGCGTTTCAAGATAGCCTTGATCTTGTGCAGCAATACCTCGCTGTCGAACGGCTTGGTGATATAGTCATCAGCACCCAGCTTGTAGCCTGTGAGCACGTCATCTTTCATGCTTTTTGCAGAAAGGAAGAATAAAGGCACATCCGGATCAACATTCCTGATCTCTTCGCCCAATGTAAACCCATCCATATTAGGCATCATCACATCAAGCAGACATACGTCGAAACGTTCCCTACGGAATGCGGCAAGCCCCAGAATACCATCACGTGCAAGCTCCACCACAAAGTCGTTCAACTCGAGGTAGCTTTTCAGAACCTGGCCGAAGTTGGTGTCGTCTTCAACCAACAGTATTTTATTTTTTTCTTTTTCCATAATGCTAATTGTTCATCAAATATAATACCAGATAAGTTAAACTAAAGTACAATATTTTGTTAAGGTGCATTGTGTTGCTGGGTGCGGCTTTAGCCCATTACAGCCTTGCGAAAAAATCTGGTGGACCGGTACATTATCCGGTCATATCTGTCGCAGTAACGCCGTTTTGTGATGACAATTTCCGAACGGAAAGAATTTGATACCGCAGGTTTGTTTTTAGTTTTGTGCTGTGTTGCAGCAACTACATTCGTTGAGTCGCACCAGACCATATGTTCACAAAGTTCATCACTGCGGTCCTGCTAGCCATTGCATCGACCGCTATTGTACACGCGCAGAACGATTCTGCTGCCAAAGAGAAACCCGTCAGCGAACTTAAATATTCGCTGACAAAGGACGGATCGAAGTACGTGAAGTTGACCTTCCTGAACCAGGTATGGGTACGATACAACCAAAGCAATCCGGGTACTACGGTAAACGGCGCTCCTGCCAACAACACGCTGGACATAGGTCTGCGCCGCACCCGCATGCAGCTCTATGGCCAACTGACCGACCATGTGGGTTTCTACATGCAGTTTGGCATGAACAATTTCAACTTCCTGGCGCAAAATGCAGGCAATAGAAAGATACAGGCTTTCTTTCATGATGCCCTGTGCGAATATAAAGTGTGGAAGGAACACAATTACCTTACCATTGGCGGCGGGCTTACTATTGTTAACGGACTCAGCCGCTTCACACAACCATCAATAGGTTCTATTGTTACGACCGATGTGCCGGTATTCCTGCAGGCGACCGTTGATCAGACCGACGAATTTGCCCGAAAATTGAGCCTGTATGCACGCGGGCAGGTGGGAAAAATTGACTACAGGATTGCGTTATCTGACCCTTTCCCGGTGCAGACGAACGGTAATGTTATTCAACCAATTAGTAAAGATGCAACATTCACAACATACGGACATAACCAGCAATTGCAAGGAATGGTGATCTGGAATATCCTGGAGAAAGAACCTCACACCACGCCATACATGGCAGGAACCTACCTGGGCGATAAAAAGATATTGAACATAGAGGCGGGTGCAATATGGCACAAGAACGCGACCTGGCACCTGTCCGGCTCTGATACTGTGTTCAACAATATGCTGCTGTGGGGCATAGGGGCATTTGCCGATATGCCGCTGCAAAATAACAAGTATGCGCTGAACGCCTATGCAGGCTACTTCAGCACCGACTATGGGCTGAACTATGTGCGTAACAACGGCATTATGAACCCCGCAAACGGCAACT
>JBIKSN010000357.1:0-2567 GCA_044348585.1 Flavipsychrobacter sp. | reverse complement strand
ATCCTCAGGCTTTTTACCCAACCTAATTTCAAAACTGTCTATATACCCGACATGCTGGTCACCATGCGATTAGGTGGTGCTAGCAACAAATCTATAAAAGCGATTATTAATAAATCCAAAGAAGACTGGCGTGCACTGCGTAGTTGCGATTTCAGCATTCTAAGTTCAATGCGCGCAATCACCTGGAAGAATCTGAGTAAAGTCTCGCAGTTTGTTGAATAAATTAGTGCCCTCAAAGACAAAACATTCATGAAAATAAAAAATGAGTCATTCCAGATACTTGTCATCCCCTGAGGTGGCTGGGGTTCTGTTTGTTCCATTGCCCTACGGCAGATTTCCAAAACAGCTCCTACTGACTAATCCCAATGTGATTCCTATGAAAGTCATCAAATAAGGTCTTTAAGCCATATGATTTATAACGACATCGTCCATTTTGATGACCACTACGGATAATCAAGGTCATGAATCAAACATCCAAGATTTACATCGCCGGCCATCGAGGTATGGTGGGTTCTGCTATCATGCGGCAACTTCTGGCTAATGGCCATTCTGCCGATCGGATCCTTACCCGCACGCACGCGGAACTTGACCTGACAAATCAATCCGACGTACGTTCCTTCTTCGCCTCCGAAAAGCCCGATCAGGTATACCTCGCTGCTGCTAAGGTGGGAGGCATTCACGCCAACAACACCTATCCAGCCGAGTTCATCTACCAAAACCTGATGATGGAAGCCAATATCATCGACGCAGCATTCTGCAATGGCGTAAAGAAGCTGATTTTCCTCGGCTCCAGCTGCATTTACCCCAAGCTAGCTCCACAGCCGATGCGTGAACACGCCCTGCTCACCGGCAAGCTGGAGCCCACCAACGAACCTTACGCTGTGGCCAAGATCGCTGGCATCAAGCTCTGCGAAAGCTACAACCGCCAGTTTGGAACCACCCACGGGGTGGACTACCGTAGCGTTATGCCCACCAACCTCTATGGCCCTGGCGACAATTACCACCCCGAAAATTCTCATGTCATCCCCGCGCTGATTCGCCGTTTCCACGAAGCTAAGGTCAACAACGCCCCTAACGTCGCTATCTGGGGTACAGGGACCCCAAAGCGTGAATTCCTATATGTCGACGACATGGCCGCTGCATGTCTCCACGTGATGAATCTCGATAAGGCCTCGTATGACCAGCACACCCAGCCCATGCTCAGCCACATTAATGTTGGTTGTGGGGCAGAAATCACCATCGGTCAAGTCGCTGAAGCGATCAGCAAGACCGTCGGCTATCAGGGCGAGATCACCTTCGATGCCAGTAAACCCGACGGAGCACCACGCAAGTTAATGGATAGCTCCCGCCTGAATAGGCTTGGTTGGAAAGCAGTAGTGGGACTGGAAGCAGGGCTAGATGCTGCCTACCAAGATTTTCTAAGCAACTATGTTTTCAATCATTGAAGGTCACTACGGTGAACATTAAACCAAAAGTCGCTCTTATCACCGGCATTACCGGCCAAGATGGTTCGTACCTCGCCGAACTCCTGCTCGAAAAAGGCTACATTGTCCATGGTATCAAGCGTCGTGGTAGCTTGTTCAACACCCAACGCATCGATCACATCTACCAAGACCCGCATGTGGACAACGCCAACTTCAAGTTGCACTACGGCGACCTGAGCGACACCAGCAACCTCGTGCGCATCGTTCAAGAAACCCAGCCCGACGAAATCTACAACCTGGGCGCGCAGTCTCATGTGGCTGTCAGCTTTGAAAGCCCTGAATACACCGCCGATGTAGATGCTATGGGCACCTTGCGCATCTTGGAAGCCATCCGCATCCTCGGCCTGGAAAAGAAAACCCGCTTTTACCAAGCCAGTACCAGCGAGCTGTATGGCCAGGTGCAAGAAATCCCCCAAAAGGAAACCACACCCTTCTACCCCCGCAGCCCCTACGCCGTGGCCAAGATGTATGCCTACTGGATCACGGTCAACTACCGCGAAGCCTATGGCATCTATGCCTGCAACGGCATCTTGTTCAACCACGAAAGTCCACGCCGCGGTGAAACCTTCGTCACCCGCAAAATCACCCGCGGCATGGCCAACATCAGCCAAGGCCTGGAAGACTGTCTCTACATGGGCAACATCGACGCCCTGCGCGACTGGGGTCACGCCAAAGACTATGTGCGCATGCAATGGATGATGCTGCAACAAGAACAAGCTGAAGACTTCGTCATTGCCACAGGCGTGCAATACAGCGTGCGCCAATTCATCGAATGGACCGCCGCAGAGCTGGGCATGCAACTGCGCTGGGAAGGCCAAGGGGTGGACGAAGTTGCGATTATTCAAAACATCGAGGGGGACAAGGCTCCAGCGCTTAAGCCGGGGCAAGTCATCGTGCAGGTCGACCCGCGCTACTTCCGTCCCACCGAGGTTGAAACCCTGCTGGGGGACCCCAGCAAAGCCAAACAAAAACTCGGCTGGGTGCCCGAAATCACCGCTCAAGAAATGTGCGCCGAAATGGTCACCGCCGACCTGGCCCATGCCAAGCAGCATGCGCTGCTCAAGGCCAACGGCTACAACGTCA
>JBIKSN010000355.1:0-2568 GCA_044348585.1 Flavipsychrobacter sp. | reverse complement strand
CGGTAACAGTATTTGAAGTACACTTCGTACTGAAAAGGTTGAAACCCAAAGGGTGACTGATGGTGTCATCCACCCCCTGATTATTATCAACCTGTTCAAATGTGGCCCACACAAACAAAGGCTGCCCGGGTACTTTCCTCAGGATGTGCAACCCTATGAGTGCCACAATAGTCTCGCGATACCTGCCATTGGCCGAATCCTGCACATAAGCGTTGGCCAGTTTGTATCGCTGTTTGAAGACGGAGAAGCGCGGATACTGTTGGTCTGCTGCAGACAGTTCCATCCATGCAGCCTTCACCTCTATAGACCCGTCTCCGGTCGATGGAAGGAATATCTGCCTGCCTGCACGGGCGGCATTGTATTGGCTATCGGCATTGTAGAACTTGTTCTGCACTATGTAGTCATACTCAACCTTATTTACCAGCACCTGATACCAGATATTGGTCGCATTCTGAGCACCCAGCCAGGCCGGCCCATTGTTCTCCACAACCTGATTACTGGTAAATCCTTTGGGTATTTTTTGGTTATCGCCAAGCACCAGGTACCTGCCGGTCTTGAACTTTTTGAGACTGGCTCCAATAGGCACGTCGCCCAAGCCGTTCCATGGCACAGGTGGTTTCGCCCCATTCCTGAAGATCTTGTAGGTCGGCATATAGGCTTCCCATTGCACCATACCAAGGTCGCTTGTATCCCCGAACGGACGAGAAGTATCAAGCGATTGATTCAACGCAATGAACTCCTGCCAGGCGAAACAATCTGCCTGTTGCTGATTGGTGATATTAAAAGTTGGCAGGCTGGTATTGAAAGTCATCACCTGGCCGCCACAATAGCAACCAGGGCTCGCATTGACGCTATGTGCATCTGCAGTCGTACATCGCTGCTGCAGAAAAGCGAAAGAAGAGCATGCGGCGACCAGCGCCGCAATGCTCATTGTTTTCCTGGTCAAGGTGTAGTGTATTTAAGATGAAGCTATAACATTGAGTAAAGCAGGCATAGGCGCGCAACCACGGATAGAAACATCATATATCCCGGTGGCACATCCCTCTGCTACCGTCACATTCAGGTACAACAGTTGGTAAGTTGACGGATAACTATTACCCGGCACGCAATACTGGTAATTATCATTCAAATTGGTAAGGGTGGCCGCTATATCGTTGCATACAACACCGTTTTTGCTGAACGTAACCGTGATCATGGAGTCGCCGAGGACACTATTATGCAGCGCTGCCGACAATACCATAGGATAGGTATTGCCTGGTCTTGCAAACGGAGCAATATAGGTGCTGTTGTAAAGGAGATTTGGCTTATTATCGGCTGAAGTGTATGATGGTGCCGGTATTGTGGTGTTGCTCAGCGCGTTGAACACGGACTCATGAAATAACTGAACCGCCTGATCAGCTGACTGACCTGCATCTCCTACACAAGCCGACACTGCCTGCGGAGTTACGCCGGCGTAAGACATGGCAATGACATGGTTCTTGATCGTCTGGGCAATTTGCCCTGCCCATGTAACGGGTTGACCATTAATAAGTATGTCAGATATACTTTTACCGGCCGGAACACTGAATGTAAGGTGCAGAATGAAATCATAAGGACCTTCTCCCACGTTGTTCAATAAGTTGTTGATATTGGCCAGTGGTGCAGGGAAATTCGCGTCAGACGACAGGTATCCGCGTTTCACAGTAAAGAACTGATTCATATCTGCGGGGGTGAACGGAGTATTTGTTTTTGCCCACGAATACTGAGTATAATCCGGGAACTGCATGTAAAGGCCGGGAGGATTGGCCAGCGTAACAAGATTTACCGACGTGGGCGCCTGGCCGGCAACAAGCGGTCCGTTCACGGCGGAGTTAAGACCTGCTCCGATATTCGGGTCACTATTACGATATATTTGCCCGAACTGACCACAACATATCAGCTGGTTATTGTTCTTATTACCGGACGTGCGCGGAACGGTTGCATATGCCGAGATCGCGATCTCGGTCTGAATGGTATTCGGTGTGCTGGTAAGATGCATGGCACCACCAGAAACCACATTACCGTTTGAATCGTAAGTGCATTGCGGTCCGCAGTTCCATTTATTGAGCGGGTTATAAACGTTTTGCCCGGTAACAGGATCCAATACCGGATTTCCGTTGCTATCAGAGAGGTAAAGATCGGACAGCTGAACTCCCGGCTGATCAAGCGCCGACCGGTAGATCTCTACAACCTGATTCGGATCCACCAGCCAAACGGAGTTGATATACTCCGGATTCTCACAAGTGAAATCAACCCTCGTTATCTGGGACGTACCCGGAACTGCCGTTCCACCGGAAGACACATCATATACCACGCACCACTCGCAGTACTCGTCCTGCCACCCCCTTGGACCATAAGGCCCGTAAGGAAGGTCTTCAGATTGCTGCGTACATGGATTGGTTGTAATTGGCGGTATCGGGTCACCCTTGGTATCGTAGCCGGTATCACAAATGGCGTACTGATCTGCTGCGGACATGTGAGGAAAATATTGAGACAAACGTCCGGGAAAAACTTCCCACTCTATGGCAGCAGCGCCTGCAACATTTTTCG
>JBIKSN010000083.1:0-10752 GCA_044348585.1 Flavipsychrobacter sp. | reverse complement strand
TGTGGAAGGTGAACGGAGTAAGCGTAAGCACAGCAGGCAGCTATGCCTTTGTACCTGCCCACGGAGACAACGTTACCGTGACCATGACCAGCAACGCCAACTGTCTGGCAACAACCACTGCAACAGGTGCGAGGACACTCACAGTGCTGCCAACGGCAACACCTGTAGCTGGTGTGCTGACTACACCGAACGACACCATCTGTCAGTTCAATCCTGTTACGTTCACAGCAGCACCTTCATTTGGTGGTGCAACACCGGTGTACCAGTGGTTGGTGAACGGCGTAGTGGCAGGTACAGGCAACACATACAGCTACATACCTGTAGACGGCGATGTGGTGAACCTGCGTATGACCAGCGACTACCGTTGCCGCACGGCGAACACAGTGACCAGCGGAGATGTAGCTATGAGCGTAGATTCCGTTCTGATACCAAACGTCACTGTATGGGCTGACCCGGGAACAACGGTAACAGCAGGAAAACCTGTTACACTCCATGCTTCAGCAACAGACGCAGGTCCTAGTCCGAAGTTCCAGTGGAAGGTGAACGGTTATGCAGTTGCCGGTGCAACAAACAGTAGCTACACCGCTATTTTCAACGACTACGACTCCATCTCTTGTCAGGTGACCAGCAGTGGTGTATGTGCTAACATCGGCACGCACGACTGGATATTCATCACCACAACTACCCTGGGCACACAGACAGGTGCTAACACACCGAGTGACATCAGGTTGTTACCTAACCCTAACAAGGGTATCTTCACGGTGCGTGGCACACTGGGTGCAGGCAACGAGGATGTGAATATTGACGTGACAGACATGTTGGGTCAGGTAGTGTACCGTGGCGCAGTGACCACCAAACAGGGACATCTGGAAACACAGATCAAACTGGACGGAAGTCTGGCCAACGGTATGTACATCCTCACATTGCGCAGCGGAACCGAACAGAAAGTGCTCCATTTCGTGATGGAGCAGTAATCAACAACAAACAAACGTTAAAGTAGCAGGCCGAAACGCCTGCCACTTTTTTTTATAACATATCGTTATGTGCCCCATAACAACGACTACAATACTTTTGACCGACACTATGCTCCATTTAAAACAGTTCAGAAAGACCTACGGCACAACCGAGATAATCTCAGTAAGCGAATTGCAACTATCACCCGGCATCTATTGGCTGAAGGGTACCAACGGATCCGGCAAGACCACCTTAATGAAGTCGATAGCAGGCATGACCCCATTCGAAGGTGCCATCGAGGTCGGCGGGGTATCTATCAAACACGACAGATTGGAATACACCTCTTCGGTCAATTATGCCGAGGCCGAACCTATTTTCCCCGGTTTCCTCACAGGCAATGATCTGATCAACTTTTACCGCGAAACAAAACCTACGCTTGAAGCATCAATAGAACACCTGAGCGAGGTATTGGGAACTCACTTATTCTCAGGCAACAGGATCGCCACTTACAGCAGCGGCATGACCAAAAAACTATCGCTGGTGCTTGCGTTTATGGGCACACCAAAACTAATTCTCCTCGACGAACCACTAATAACCCTCGATACAGCAACTGTCGAAAACCTTCGTGCGATCATACGGCAAAAACTCAATGAAGGCGTTTCCTTCCTCATCACCTCACATCAGGACATCGGTTTGAATGACGTAACCATGCAAACACTGGAAGTTCTGAACAAAACATTGGTGCAGGCATGAGGAACGTTCTCGTCAAAACCATTGTGATGCAATTCTTCCGCGTAAACAGTGGATTCTTTCTAACTGTCTTCATCCTGCTTTTCGGGCTCATGAACGGTAAGGCAGTCATAGACATGCACCACCAGATCATGCGTGGCATCAGTAGCTCATTTTCGTTTTTCGCTGGTGCATCGTTCATCTGGATGGCATATACCGTTAAGTGTTTGAACTTCACCGCAAGAACCCTGAAAGACCCGGCAGGAACCTTCCTATACACAATGCAGGCATTAAGCAACAAACGGCAGAAAGTGTTGTTCGTAATGCTCCAATTTCTGATGATGGCACCGCTGACTGTCTATGGGGTAATATCAGTAACCGTAGGATATAGATACGGCAACATACTATACCCCACCCTGTTTCTATTATTACAGGCCGCACTGTTTGGTGCAGGTATTATTCCCCTCAGGACTATCAATAACACCTGGAATGAAAAGCGATTTACGATAAACCTACCGAACAGACAATTCAATTTCAGACAGAGATGGTATCTGCTACTATATTCCATCAACGATAGGAAAACAACCTTCGCAGGCATAAAGATCTTTTCACTGTTGCTACTTCAGGCAATGGTAGCGGCCAACAGAACAGAACCCAACCGGGAATCTTTCTCCTTCCTTATCCTGTTCCTCATCGCGGCACATGCTATGCTGCCGGCATACTACGTTCACTTTTCCGAACAACATATGTCGTTTCTCCGAAACATGCCCATCAGTCGTTCTCGCCACCTCGCAAACTACCTATTCACCTATAGTCTCATCTTCCTGCCGGAAATGCTGTTTCTCACCATCAACGTACATCACACGCTCACACTGCAAGTTATATCCTCACTATACGCATCATCGATCGCTACATCAATTCTTTACACATCGCTCCAATACTTACCCAAACTCACAACAGAGCGCTATATAACCTACGTATCGGTGTCCTTCTTTTCGTCATTGCTATTCGTTGCTTCCTTCGGACTGTGGTGGTTCACCCTACTTGCCATTACACTGGCAATAGCGATATTCTTCAAAAGGTATTACGGGTACGAACCAACAATAGAATGATCAGCTATGACCGCGTTTCCATATAAACCCATCTAACACATAATGCGTTGATTGCGGCAACGAAAGCAATGGCACCAACAACGATAAAACCTCCTTCGATGTAAGATGTGGCAATAGTGAGAACAATGGAAAGACAGATACATGCTCCCGCCAAACAAGGCCATCCCACAAACCCTCCTCCAGATAGGAAAATAACACGATCACACCAATAAATATAGAAGCACTTCTGATATACCGAAAAAAAGAACCGGACTGTTTAACTGTCGCTCCATGTTCCTTCTCTCGTAACAACCATATCAACGCCATGTAGGGAATACCATGCGCTACCACATTAAGCATCGTGAAAGCCATATCTCCGTTAAAATACACAATGCCCATATACCATGATGCCAACGTACCGAATAACAATATATTGCGAGGCAAATTAAATATGCCGTGTCTGATAATATCACCAACCTCGAACACACAATACACCGCAACAACAGCAACGTAGATATAGAAAGCAATCGATCGTAACACAGGCAGATCCGCTACAACAAAATCACCCTGCACAAACCAACTGAAGTTGCGCCCCGGACTACAATGCCAATACACTAGCGGATAAATGGTTGCGGCATAGATCGTAGTTGCATCGATATACTTCCTGTATGGCTTTGGCTCTTCCGCCCGCGAATACAACCTCATAAAACCGTACTGCTGTCGAACAAAATGAAAAACTGCCAGATAAGCAAGCGAACGCCAAAAGGCCAGCACACTCATTGAATACAGCAACACACCCGCAACGAGGCATGCAATAGGTATTGCAGTGTACAAGACCCTGTGCCTCGCAAAACGTTCCTTATCAAAATAAGTTCTGAACAACGTACTATATACATGAGCAACATCAACCAGCAATACCAGAACTACCCACCCCCAGGTGGGCATCTCGTCCGTATACTTGTAAGCAGCCGGAAGAAAGAGTGTGAATAGCAATGCCAATAGTCCGGGCAAAAGAATGAACACACTATCGAATAATGCGTTGCGCAGCCATGGTTGGCGATATGTAATTGCCCCTTTCATTATCCCGCCAACATTTCTTCAGCTGCTCTTATTCCCTGACTGAATGCTTCTTCAAAAATCGAGATACCACTCAGGTCAGAATGTGCAAAGAAAATCCGTCCGTCAATAGCACGCATCGCCTCACTTCGGTCTTTACCCCACACATATCCGGGCACCGGTTGTATCATGCCATGCCCCCACACCTTCACATCAATACGCGTCACCAGCGACTCGATCCCCGGATGAGCATAAGCTAGATCTTCCATCACAAGTTGCTTCCAGTCTTCAATAGTCTTGCTATAAATAGCCTTTCTCGCTTCTTTAGGTGTTCCCTCCGTAAATGGCAGATACCACGTAAGCACACCCTCAGTCTTCCGCACAAGGTTCTGATGATTGGCAAATACATAACCCACCGACTGCCTGCCATACACCACATTGTCCCAGCAAAGCGCAGTACCCCTACCTTCCGGCACACCATCACAGGTCACATTCGCTACCACCCAGGGTGCATAGTGTACCTTATCATAGATGCTCCGCTCCGTGTTAATTTGCTTCAGTAGATATTTGTTCACATGCTGTGGTGTACACAACAATACCTTATCGGCAACTATCCGCACTGCGCTTTTCTTAGCGGCATCATAACAATGTACACGTACTCCGGAGTCTGAATTAGCTATGCTGAATGCCGCGAGACCAGTGCGAACAGGATACGTATTGTGTTTGCGCAAGGCCGACATCAGATAACCATTTCCTTCCGGCCATGTCAACACCGCCGACGAGCTGGCATTGGTAGCCTTGCCTCTTCTGGATGCGAAATAATGCATACCCGCCCATGCCGATGTCCTGTCCAATCCCGAACCATAATCATCCTTGCAACAATACTCCAGATACCACAACAATGGCTTTGAAGTGTAGCCATTGTCTTTCAAAAACTCACTGAAAGAAATTCGGTCCAGCTTCCTGAATTCATCGTCAGCAGAAGACATATCCAATGGAATGGCGAACGCAAACTTTCCGTCGTTTCCTATGGCCGATCTGTGATCCTCTGCCTGTTTCATGAACCGTGATATCTGTGCTTCATCTTCACGTGTAATGCCGAATTTCGGTATCAAACCTTCCTGCCAATATCCGTCTATATACAATCGTTCTTCAGGATCATGACACAAATGGTATTCATTGTAGGTAGGCACCCCATCAGTAAACCCGGTTATCACACCTATCTCTGTAAGAAGTTCAATTAAGGCAGTGTTGGCAACATCAGGTATAGGCAGATAGTGTGCCGCCCAGGGATAGGCGGAGACTTTATTCTGTCCGAAAACAGAGTTACCCCCGGTCTCCTCTCCCATTTCTATCATCATCACATTTTCAGCTCCCCTTTTTTGCAGCAATCGTGCCGCTGACAATCCGGAAATACCACCGCCTACTATCAGAATACCGGTACGTATTTCCTGTGATGGTGGCGGAAAAACCTTTCCATCCCTTATCATGTGCCCTATAGTCGCACCACTACCGGCAATATCTCCGGAAATAACCCTTCCGCGACTTTCATTTGAACATCCCGCAACATACCGTCCTGTAAATGACACACCTGCAAGTGCCAGCACTTGTTTCAAAAACCATCTGCGGTTATTCCGCCCCGATGCTTCAATGAACGTATGGTGCCCACTCATCTTCAAAATAGTTGACCAATGCCTGATTGTTCAGTTTGTTTACTTCCGTTGCTACCTCGCTCATATCCGGTGGGAATAAAAGCATGCTCTTCATCACATTCTTGTCAATAAACCTCAAACCCATAGGAAGATCGGCACTGGGATGCCAGCTATAATTTCTCATAGCCATTATATACCCCCACTCACCAAAAGACGGCACATAGATATGATAGGGCACAGTCACAAATCCGGCTGCTTGTATAGTATGGCCGACACACCAGAATGACTTTCGTGCAATCAATGGAGATGTGGCCTGCACAACTATAATGCCGCTGTCTGATAACACATGTCTCAGCTCTTCGTAAAACTTGCTCGAATACAGCTTACCCAATGAATAATTGGAGGGGTCGGGAAAATCGATGATAACGTAGTCAAACCGAATTGTATCGCGCCGCACCCAGTTGAATGCGTCATCATTTACCACAGTAACCTTTGGCGACAACAACGATCGCTTATTGAGCTGCAACAACATTTCATTACTCCTGAAAAGTTGTGTCATCGCCGGATCGAGATCTACAAGTGTCACAGAAGTCACATCAGGATAACGTAGCACCTCCCTCACTGCCAGGCCATCTCCTCCACCCAATACCAGTACTTTTTTGCTTCCTTTAAGCACATGCAATCCGGGGTGTACCAGCGCTTCGTGATAGCGATATTCATCAAGAGAGCTAAACTGGAGATTGCCATTCAGAAACAACTTCAGCTCTCTGTTATTGCGGGTAAGCACCATCCTTTGGTAGTGCGTACTCTTGCTGTAGATAACCTTATCCTGAAATGCCAGTGTTTCGCTGTAAGACATGATGCGCTCGGCATAAACAAACCCCGCAAGCAATGCAACAACACTCAACAGAACAGGAACAAGCAGCCTGCGCCTGTACCTCATCGTCTCTTCAAAATAGTAGAGCAGGTAAGCCGCTACAGCAATATTAAATATTCCGAAAACAAGCGATGTCCGTATCAATCCCAGATAAGGCACCAGTAACAGCGGAAATATGAGCGAGGCGAGCAATGCCCCTATATAATCGAAAGTAAATACCCTTGCAACAAGGTCTTTGAATTCGATTCCCGATTTCAATATCCGCATCAGTATCGGTATCTCAAGACCTACCAATATGCCGGTAAGAACCACGAACGAATAAAGAACGATGCGGAAATGAGTTACGTGCTCAAAAAGCAGGAACATCGACGGCGCGCTGCAACCACCCACCAATCCAACGAGTATTTCTATACGTATGAACCACTTCAACAGATCTCCCTCTACATGCCCCGAAAGCCACGATCCTATACCCATTGAAAACAGATACACCCCTATCACTGTAGAGAACTGGGTCACCGAATCGCCCAGCAGATAGCTGGCCATAGTTCCCGCAACCAACTCATAAATGAGTCCGCAGGTGGCTATCACAAACACAGAAAAAAGGAGCAGTCCTTGCCCCTGTTTCTTTTCCTGTACCTGTTTCACTTCATCCGTTTCTTTAACCATGTATCGCTGAACTGATGATCAAAGCAATAGCGATCATGAAAGCCGCAGCCATTATCGCCAGTGCCTTATTCTGCTTCTCCACTATTTCCTTCCACAGGTTTTGAGGGGTGATCTTCTCAACCACCACAAAACTGATCACCAGCACAGCAATTCCCAGAAAGGAATACACCACCGATGCCACTACATACTTCATATTGATCATTTCCATACTTTCCCGGTATTATTATTTGTGATAAAAATGATTTCCTGTACGCGCAGCCCTTCCTGCCGGTGCGCTTCTTATGTCGTTATCGTCTCCCGTGAGCCTTATTCCGCCCCAAGCCAGCCATACATATACCACGTAACAAGCCATCAGTGGCAATGCCCGCCACTTTATAGACCATATCTGTTTCAAAATACTTGTTATGTTCATGTCTGCATAATTAACTAGGAAAAACGTTCCGTATCTACCAATACCTTTCGCTGATACTGCACAAACCAATATCCGCAAACCAACAGTAACAGCCACCACATATTCGAGTACAGGGTCGTGTTCGACTCTACATTGATAGAAATATTATGTTGGTTTTTGTTCTCGCTATAGGGATACGTATTTATGTGGTAGGTACCTGCAGGCACTGCCGAAAAGACAGCCTCTATCTCGCCGCTGCCTTCACTCCAGCTTTCACCGCCCTCAAAACCAAAATAAGACTCCGCTACCTTGGTAAATTCATATTCCTTTCCGGTCTTTTCATTAACCATAGACACCGGTATCTCCAGCCATTCGTTCGACACGTCGGCTCTTACCGTGATCTGCACCGGGCCCGACTGCTTTATTTTGAATGAGCTTGTTTTGATGGGTGCATAGTTGCCTCCCCACGCACCAGTGTCTGCGGTAGTAGTATAACTTTCATTCAGCACCACGGCCGATGGTCTCACCATCCCGAGCATAAACTGTGTAAGGAAGATCAAACCCACCACCAGTAGCGACAAAGTTCTTATCGCCGGCCATTGGTTGTCCAATGGGTGCACCTGAATAGCGCCCAATCCCGAACTTCTGGGGATCTCGTCAATGTTGATATTAAAACCTGCTGCAAGTTCAGCGCGTTCCAGATACCGGCCTTTATACCAGGTCACATCTGTGTCCCTGTAAGACTCCATCGTTATCATCTCCGGCGGATTGATATACTCCTCCACAAAAAGATGCTCCTGTTCATCCACTATATCCCAGTCAAACTCACCTCTCAGGGCTTCTATTCGGTACCGGTAAGAGGTATATTGTTTGTATTTCTTGAAAGGCTCGCTCTGCCACACCGAAAATGTACCGTCATATCTGTTGCGGTAACACTTGTAGTTATCGTTCTCTACCTTGTCTACTATGCTCCAGTGTCCGTTAAATTCTGCAAGTGTAGTGTACCAGTTCTGTCCATCGCAGCGTAGCAGATATTCTCGCCACACTACACCCGATGCATTATCCTTCTTCACCACAAAGCCGGCAACAAAAAACTCACGTCCATCAAAAGTCGCTTTTGAGCCCAGCGGCAACAACGGTTGATAAATAAGGTTCCTCGGAAATACATCTATTTTCTCTGCATCCTTATCAGCTTCCTTTTTGAAATAGGTATCACACATCACGCAACAGAAATAAGTGCTGTTCGCTGTATCATTGCACAGAACGTCACTCCCGCACGAAGGGCACTTCACCTTGCCGGTATTTACCAATTCAGTTGTCGAAAGCGTGCTCATCTTATCTGGCGAGTTCAAATTTCTGAATGTCTGTTGCACCAAAAAACGCCACTACACCGGCATAAAATTGCCTCACCTTTTCACTGTTGTCGTTATTGTAATTAGAGAGAAACACGTCAAAAGTCGCCTTGCCGAATTCCGGCCACGTATGTATTGCCACATGCGATTCTGTCAGGCAAACGGTAGCTGTATATCCTGAGCCCTCAAAAGAATGATACGTCTCACCCACCTTCTGCAGCGACAACTGGGCAATTAGCCGGTCAAACAACTCCCGACAGTGCTGTATATCCTGCAGCACATCATTTCCTGCGGTGAACGTAGCCAATATATGAAGGCCTGGGGTATAGGTAGCTCTCATCGGGTATTTTTCGCTGAAACAAATATATGCCATTGTGTACTTATTTATACCAGTCGCCCCCGAACATTTTGAACAGGCAATATTTGGTAGGCCGCACTGCCTATGGTACTTTAGTATCAGATAAACCAGATGAAAATGACGATCGCAACATTATTAGGCCTGTTGCTGCTGGGGGTAGCGGCAGGCATGCTCAGCAGCATGGTGGGCATTGGTGGTGGCATTCTTATTGTGCCGGTTCTTGTATACTTCTTCGCCATGAGCCAGAAAACCGCACAAGGCACATCACTGGCACTGCTGTTGCCACCCGTGGGCATCTTTGCCGTTATCAATTACTACAAAGCCGGCTTTGTGGACCTGAAGGTGGCCGGCGTACTTATTGTAGCCTTTGTAGCGGGCAGCTTCCTCGGCAGCAAGATCGTCCTCGACCTCCCCGAAAACATGATCAAAAAGGTGTTCGGCGTTTTCCTGCTGCTCGTATCGCTCAAATATCTCTTTTTCGACAAATAACCTGTAATTTCGCACGTTCAAAAACGCCCTCATGGGCAGTATTTTCTTATATGCGCACCAAGATCAAGGACATTCTCACCCGCGAAGAAGCCGATTATAAAGTAAACGTAAAAGGATGGGTCCGCTCATTCCGAAATAACCAGTTCATAGCCCTCAACGATGGTTCATGCCTCGCCAATGTGCAGGTGGTCATCGATCTGGGCGCTGACGAGAATATCGTTAAGAAGATCACCAATGGCGCGTCTATAAGTGTAGACGGCACCGTTGTGGCATCACAGGGTAAAGGACAGCGTGTAGAAGTAAAAGCAGACGCAGTGACTATTCTGGGCGAATGCGACCCCGAAAAGTTCCCGCTGCAGTTGAAAAATCGCCCCAGTCTGGAATACCTTCGAGAGATAGCGCACCTGCGTTTCCGCACCAATACATTTGGTGCCGTGTTCCGTGTGCGCCATGCCCTCGCCTTTGCCATTCATAAGTTCTACAACGACCGTGGGTTTGTGTACATGCATACCCCTATCGTAACCGCTTCAGACGCTGAAGGAGCAGGCGAAATGTTCAAGGTCACTACCCTGCCGTTCGACAACCCTCCACGCACCGAAGACGGAGCTATCGACTTCAAGGAAGACTTCTTTGGCCGCAGTACCAACCTCACGGTTAGCGGTCAGCTGGAAGCCGAATTGGGTGCAACTGCCTTTGGCGAAGTATACACCTTCGGCCCAACGTTCCGTGCTGAGAACTCTAACACAGCGCGCCACCTGGCCGAATTCTGGATGATCGAACCCGAAGTTGCCTTCAACGACATCAACGACAACATGGATCTCGCTGAAGACTTCATCCGCTACCTCATAAAATACGTGCTGGACAACAACCGGGAAGACCTCGACTTCCTTGCCCAGCGCCTGGCCGAAGAAGAAAAACAGAAGCCAATGAACGAGCGCAGCGAAATGGGCCTTATTGAGAAACTTACCTTCGTTGTCGACAATAAGTTTGAGCGCATCACCTACACCGATGCCATCAACATCCTGCTCGATTCACCTGCTTACAAAAAGAAGAAATTCCAGTACGATGTCAAATGGGGCATCGATCTGCAGAGCGAACACGAACGTTACCTGGTTGAAAAACACTTCAAAAAGCCGG
>JBIKSN010000354.1:0-2573 GCA_044348585.1 Flavipsychrobacter sp. | reverse complement strand
GGCAAAATACCTTTCACTACAACATTTGCCAACTTCTCTACTTCCCGCGTGTATGACCAGATCCGTCAGTCTGTGGCATACAGCGACAAGAACGTGAAGATATGCGCTTCGCACGCAGGCCTTACGCTGGGCGAAGACGGCGCTACCCACCAGGTGCTCGAGGACATAGGCATGATGAAGATGCTGCCGGGCATGACCGTTATCGTACCGTGCGACTTCAACCAGACAAAAGCTGCTACCATTGCAGTTGCAGAACACAATGGTCCGGTGTACCTGCGTTTCGGTCGCCCGAAGTGGCCGAACTTCACTGCTGAAGACCAGGTATTTGAAATAGGTAAAGCCCAGGTACTGGCAGAGGGCACAGACGTAAGCATTTTTGCTTGCGGCCATCTGGTGTGGCTGGCAGTTGAAGCCGCGAAAGAACTGGCAGAAAAAGGAATATCTGTTGATCTGATCAACATTCACACTATAAAGCCACTGGACGAAGCCGCCGTTATCGCTTCTATCAGCAAGACAGGCTGTATCGTTACCGCTGAAGAGCACCAGATAAACGGTGGCCTCGGCGACAGCATAGCCAATGTGGCTTCACGTGCTTGTCCTGCACCACATGAATATGTTGCTGTGATGGACACATTTGGCGAAAGCGGCACACCTAAGCAATTGCTGAACAAATATGGCCTCACAAAAGAGAACATAGTAGCTGCTGCAGAAAAAGCGATTGCGAGAAAGAACAAATAATAACTGCATACTTCTTTGAGAAGGGGCTCCTGTGGGAGCCCCTTCTTTTTTTGGCCCTGACGTTCGTAACGTTTATGTTCTTTTAGATACATTTGTTGCACTAAGGATACTTATGCGGAAAGTTGCCCCACTCGATAAAAACGAACTGCTTCACACCTTTCTGCTGGTGATGCTCTATGGCATAGGGTTCTACTGCCTGCAGACAGTGCTGTATCGTATAGGCATGTTTGGCAACTACCCTACCCACGACAGCCTGATATCGTGGGATGCGGGCTGGTACAGAGACATAGCACGCCGCGGATACGCCTACAGCAATATAGGCCAAAGCAATTCGGGCTTCTTTTATCTATTCCCCGCAATATGGCGACTTACCGGTTTCAATGGGTTGGCTATGTCGCTTCTTAACATGGCATTCTTCGCGGCAGGCCTCAGCATCCTTGCGGGCATGTTCAAACCCGATATACACCACAAAATGCTGTGGGTGTCTATGCCCGCAGTAATGTTCGCATTTGTGCCCTATGCCGAAGCGGTGTACTTCCTTCTCGGTGCAGTCTGCCTGTATGGTATCAGCGCGCAACGCACGTGGCTGATAGTGACCAGTTTGTTCCTGCTTTCCCTCACACGCGCTACGGCCATTTTTGTTGTGCCTGCATTCCTTTGCATGGAAGTGTTATCTGGTAGTCGAAAAGACATTCCGCGCAACGTAGGCAGGTATCTGTTGTTGTATATACTTCCTTCGGCTGTAGGCCTGGCAACGTTTGTACTCATTCAGTATCAGGCGACCGGTGTTTGGTTCGCCTATTTCATTGCACAATCCACATTCTGGCGCCGCATCTATTCCACACCCATTCTGCCATTCTACAATGGCGTAGGATACCACACAGTACTCTTGAATGCCCTGGCGATCTTTTCTTGCGTCACCGCGTTCATTATGCTGATCTTCAGAATAACGAAGTGGCTGGCCCGCGGTGAGCAACAAGACAAGGTGCTCGTAGTGTCGCTGGCATACCTCACCACTACCCTCTTTTCTTCCCTGTTCTACAGCCCGCTATGGTTGAATGGCGCAACAGACGTGATAGGCACATTCAGGTACACCATGATGACGCCGTTCTTCTATGTTTTCCTGAATCACGTGACCCGCAACACCACCTTTAAATGGCAACACTATGTGGTGGTGTTTTTATTCGCAACCGGGGTGTGGATGGCATTTGGTGCTTATGTGCACCTGCAGGAGCTGCTGTTCTTCTCGTTCAACACAGTTGTGATACTTCTGTTTATGGCGTGCAGTAACCGTAAGCCGGGGTGGCCCACAATTGCACTGACCCTGATCAACTTCCTCTTCCAAATGCTGTTGTTCCAGCATTTCATCAGCCGCACCAGTCTGGTCGATTAGTATACATCAACTTGCAGACCACTGCCTGATCAGCACCTCGACACCCGCAGCCAGCACCAGGCAACCCGTAACCCTGCGTACAGCCAACTCGCTGAACTTTAATGCTCCGGCACGACTACCCAACTGACCACCGGCAAACACAGCTATCGCCAACATGCCCAATTGTGTGGTATTTACCGATACGTTCAGGGACGATAACTGCCCCGCAATGCCCGCTATGGAATTGATGAGGATAAATGCACTTGCGGTTGCGGCAATGCGGCGCGGACTATCCCACCCCATCAGGTTCAGTATGGGCGACAAAAAAATGCCGCCGCCTATGCCCACCATCCCCGAAAGGAAACCCACGGCACCACCCAGCGCCCCATCGCGCAGATAGTTTATCTGTTTCCCACTACCATCCCCTGCAACGTTTGTAGTGCGCACCCAAAGTAATGCGCCT
>JBIKSN010000358.1:0-2584 GCA_044348585.1 Flavipsychrobacter sp. | reverse complement strand
GGGGGCGAGCAACAACGAGTCTCGCTCGCACTTGCACTTGCAGCCGACCCCAAAGTTGTCTTCCTCGACGAACCCACTTCGGGAGTCGACATTGATGGGCGCGACACCATCCGCGACATCATCGCTGATCTTGCACAACGAGGAACCACCGTTGTTCTCGCATCTCACGACATGGCAGAGGCCGAACGGGTTGCAAGTCATGCGGTTCTCTTCCAAGAAGGTCGCGTGATTGCTCAAGGTCCGATTGCAGATCTCACCGGAGTGCGCAAGCGATTCCGCTTTACCTCAGTTACCACCATCGACACCACAGAACTCGCCGGTGCAGCAGGCAGCCCAGCACATCACATGGGCGAAGGTGTCTATGAAATTGCTGCGGAGTCTTCACCGCGCCTTGTTGGTCGTGTCACGCAGTGGCTCGCGGAACAAGGACTGCCCCTTGTCAGCATTGATATGGGTCAAGAATCTCTCGAAGATGCGTATCGACGGATGACGGGTGGTCGCCGATGAATCGCATCATGTTGCAACTACGTGCGGAACTGATGTTGCTGGCGCGCAATGGAGAACAGTTGCTCCTCACACTGATCATCCCCGTGATCCTGCTGGCGTTTTTCGGTTCTGTTCATGTGTTGCCCAGTGGCGACACAGAACCTTTGAACTTCCTTGTTCCTGGTGTTCTTGCTGTTGCCATCATGAGCACGTCAATGGTCAGCCTCGGAATCGCCACTGGCTTTGAGCGCTCCTATCTCGTTCTCAAACGCCTCGGGGCCACTCCACTGTCCCGTTCGCAATTAGTCGTTGCGAAGATTCTTTCTGTCTTCGTTGTCGAACTTTTCCAAGCTGCTGTTCTATTGCCGATTGGTCTTCTCCTCGGCTGGAATCCTGCAGGCAATACTTGGCCACTCGCAATCGCAGCAGTCTTCCTCGGTACAGCATCATTTGCTGGGGTCGGGCTCATCCTTGCTGGTCGACTACGCGCTGAGATCAATCTGGCAGCTCAAAATGGCCTGTATTTGCTACTTCTTTTGCTCGGCGGAATGATCATCCCTCGAGATTCACTCCCCGGCTTTCTCAGTACTGCAGCATCTGTGTTGCCATCAACCGGACTCGCAGATCTCTTGCGTTCCACTCTGAATGGCAGTGGTCCACTCTTGCAACCATTCATCGTGCTTGCGGTGTGGGGCGCATTGGCTCCTGCAATTGCCGCCAAGCGTTTCCGCTGGAGTTAGCTACGTCGGCTCACTCGCTGGACGAGTGCGGTCAAATGCAGCTTCCACTTCTGAATACATCAAAGGTGGTTCTGTACCAACGACTTCTGCATCGGGAATCTGGTCGCCATGGTCATACGACTGTTCTTGAAAGAACGAACCCATAAAGCGTTTGAAGAAGATGTAGATGATGATTCCCCACATGAGGGATGATCCACCAAGTTTCATGATTCCACCAGCGGCTTGTTGATCACTCAGAACACTGATGCCACCGACGCGCACAATGGTGTCGTAGTGCTTGTACACAGCGCCCTCAGCAAAGGTCAACCATCCGGCAGGAATGGTCGGAATCAATGAAGTACCGAAGAGATAAATCATCTTGGCACCATCAGACATTCGCCACTCACGAATTGGTCCACAGACTGGAGTCCAGAACATCAACGAAGTAAAAACCACAAGAACATGCAACGAGTAATGCAATGGCCCACCCGCGGCACTGCGGTTCACGATTTGCGGAATGTGCGTAATCATGAGGGTGCAGTTGTACACGACGACTCCGACAACTGGACGCGTGAGAAGTCTGACCACTTTGTACGTGAACCCCTTGCCAATGAGCAAACGGAAAAGCCATTCCGGTGTTGCCAACAAGGCCAACGGCGGAATGATGTACGTGAGAATCATGTGTTGCACCATGTGTGCCGAGTAGAGATATTCCTCTGAAATGTCATGCATTGGCCAGTCACTGGCAAGCCACAACAATGCAATCATCACAATGAATGTGGTCTTCTGGCGACGACTGATGATCTTGCCTTCAGGGGCGACCTTTGGCCCCAGAACGCGCACGGTGTACACAAAGGCAGCAATGAGCCCGATGATCAGTACCCAGACTTCTGGGTGGAACTGGTACCGCCACGGGTCCGGATTTGTTGTGGGTTCTATAGCGGCGAAGAACACCGTCGACCCAACCCTCTACTAGGAGATGAAGAACTTAAACGTTGCGAGTGCAGTGATGTACACAAACAACGCAAGGCCCAAGCCTGTGTAAAACAAGAAAGTGAAAATCTTGCTATCAAACTTCAAGTGCATGAAGTACGACACAACCATCACAAACTTGACCACCATCATGATCATCAATGAAGGCATGAAAAGCGGACCGAAGTCGACGTAATACGTAGAGACTTCAAGCGCTGTAATCGCCGCCAAGATGATTGCAATCTTGATGTACCCGGCATCTGTCATGCCGTGTTCGTGCTCGTGCTGTTCAGTAGATGTACTCATGACGTCCCTCGCTATCAGGATGGAATCAGGTAAACGAGAGTGAAGATAATGATCCACACCACGTCAACGAAGTGCCAGTAAAGACCTACAAGTTCAACAAC
>JBIKSN010000003.1:0-35875 GCA_044348585.1 Flavipsychrobacter sp. | reverse complement strand
CGCCGGACTTTCTGGGGGGGCATGGGTTGATATTACAAGTGCTACTTTGGACCCTACAGGAATCTACTCGGGATATTCATTGACATCAACCGCTACCGGATCAACCCTCGTTCTTTCGGGAGTTCCTGCCGGTTGGGATGGATATGGGTACCGATGTTTAGTTACCAATTGTGCCGGTAGTACATTTTCATCAGGTGCTTTGCTGAATGTTGTTCCATCTGTATGCAGCGGGCTACCCACAGCAGGTACAATTATCCCTTCGACTACCATTTTTTGCGGTACAGGTAGTACTTCTTTATCGCTCACCGGCTCAACTGTAGGTGGTGTTACCTATCAATGGTCAGCTTCGACAAGTAACGTCCCACCCGGTACGGATATTCCCGGTGCTACATCATTGACCTACGCTACCGGGACTATAACAGACACTACTTATTTCTGGTGTACCACAACATGTCCGACATCTTCATTATCAGCCATAACATCAGCCTCAACCGTTTTCGTTCACCAACTTCCGGTAGTGACAGGTACAGGTGGTGTTGCATGCTCGGGTGGAAGTGGCACGACCGTTAGTGCGTCGGGGGCTGTTTCCTATGTTTGGGCTCCTTCCACCGGATTGGCTGCTACCACCGGTAGCTCAATTATCGCGAACCCAACATCCGGCACTGTATACACAGTGACCGGGACCGACATTAATGGTTGTACGGCAATTGACACTGCAAATGTGAGGTATGGAATGACACCATCGGCAGTTGGGATAACGCCATCTGTTCATACAATGTGTCAATCGGATGCGCCACATTCGATGACTGCATCGGGAGGCGTAGTCGGTCCGACAACGGTAAGTTCAGGCACAGTGACGATTCCTGCCACGATAAGTGCATTTGGAACAATATCGAGCTCACTAATAGTAGATGGTATCCCTGCCGGGGCGCTAATAACGGGTGCAAAAGTCAATCTGATCAATTTCGGATCCCAATACCAGGATGACTATGTAATAAATATAAAAGCTCCTAACGGAAACATACTCAATCTGATCAACCAACGGGGAACACATACTTCAGCTGTCACCACATTATTCTCCAATACCGAGGTAAGTTCTTCCGGCGTATTTTCACTTGGAACCGGATCAGGTACTTTTACCGGATATTGGGCTGCAGATGCAGTTTCGGGAGTTGGTGGCGGTCCGAATGTTTCTAATATTTCCGGATGGTCGGGGCTGTTCAGCAGTCCAAACGGAAACTGGACAATTTCTATATATAACAACACCTCATTTTCAAACATAGTACTCCCGACAATGCAATGGTCCGTGACTCTCGAATATAGCTACGTAGTTACGAAAACGTGGACACCAACAACCGGGTTGTATTCAGATGCTTTGGGAACAATTCCTTACACGGGAGCCCCTGCTACATCAGTATTTTATAGTCCAACGGTTGCCGGCATACAGACCCACATTGTTATTGCAGACAATGATGGATGTATTTCCCAAGCTAGTGCGGCAACAACAGTAAATCCATTGCCATCGACAATTACCGGATCAGACAATGTATGTGTCGGATCGACAATTGCGCTTTCCAATGGAACGCCGGGCGGAACATGGTCGGCCAGTAATTCTAACGCCACAATTAACCCTGCCACCGGCAGCCTCACTGCAATTGCGTCAGGGACCGTGACTATTTCGTACACGTCGCCTGATGGTTGTTATGTCACAAAAGCGATCACAATTAACGTAGCTCCCTCGTCGATAGGCGGCACACTTTCGGTGTGTGAGGGGTCTAACACAATACTTAGTAACTCAGTTTCAGGCGGAACCTGGAACTCAACATCACCTGCTGTAAGTATAGACGGTGTTACGGGTACTGTCACAGGTATATCCTCCGGAACCGCTGCAGTAAGTTATTCATTGGCAAGTGGTTGTCTGGTCAGTACTACCGTAACGATAAATCAGGCTCCTTCGAGTATTTCCGGAGTGTCAGAGATATGTGTTGGTGCAACAGGTGCGGCCTTGATCAATGGCATATCAGGCGGAATATGGACCAGCAGTAACTCAAACCTTTCTATCGGTGCAACTACAGGCATCCCCACGGGAGTAACAAACGGAACCACTACAGTGTCTTATACTTTGCCGAACGGTTGTTTTAAAATTACCACGGTAACGGTAAATCCTTTACCAGGTGCAATCACAGGCCCATCTTCTGTATGTATATCAGGAATTGTGTCATTGGCAAACGGTACTTCCGGTGGTGTATGGAGTGTAAACAATACTAATGCAACTGCGACTCCTGCAACCGGTCAGGTGACCGGCATTAACAGCGGCACTTCAGTAGTTTCGTACACATTAGCTACAGGCTGCTATTCAGTATCAATTATCACCGTGAACCCACTGCCGGCACCAATATTCGGTTTGTCTCAAGTATGCACAGGATTTACGGTCAACTTGTCTAGTGCGACAGGCGGCGGCACATGGTCTGCATCTGTAGGGGTAGCCTCTGTCGGTAGCCTGAGTGGTGTAGTAACAGGATTATCGACCGGAGCTGCAGAAGTGACATATACACTCCCATCGGGTTGCAAGGCATACAGATCGATAACTGTAAACCCGCTTCCTGCGGCAGTAACCGGAAGCAGCGCTGTGTGTCTGGGTTACAGCATTCCTTTGTCTTCCACGAGTGCCGGCGGTGTATGGTCTGCATCAAACTCCAACGCAACAATTGGTTCTATCTCCGGGTTGGTCACGGGCGTATCATCAGGTACGGTATCGGTGAGCTATACGCTGATAACCGGATGTTACAGAACGGCAGAGTTAACTGTAAATCCCCTTCCGTTACCTATTTCCGGAACTGCCACAGTATGTTCCGGAAGCACAGGCTTATTGGCCAATTCAACACCGGGCGGTATATGGATTAGCAATAATACATCGGTTGCTGCAATTGATGCTGCAACAGGATCTCTGACAGCGGCAACACCCGGAACGAGCCAGATCTCCTATACTATCGGATCGGGTTGTTCCGTATTCACAACCGTAACTGTGAATCCGCTACCACCGCCGATTGCCGGCGTCGTACCTTTCTGCAGCGGAAATTCAATATCACTTACTAACACACTCACAGGTGGTACCTGGAGCTCGGGGAATCCGTTTATTGCTATCATTGGTCCGTCAACGGGGGTGCTTACCGGAGTAAACGGAGGCATTGTAAATATCACTTATACAGGTCCGTTGGGTTGTAAAACGAGCACTGCAATCTCCATCAGTCCGACACCAGCAAATATTCTGGCAGTATCTACATTGTGCACCGGCAGAACTACTGTACTTAACTGCAGCACCCCGAGCGGTGTGTGGATAAGCAGTAATACAAGTGTCGCTACTATAGCGGCCGGCGGACCAATGACGGGTGCTACCTATGGTGTTGCAACCGGTACTGTCGTTATCAGCTACGTGCTGCCAACCGGCTGCTTCAGAACAACAACGATAACCATCAACCCAACTCCTGCTCCGATATCAGGTGATCAGAATTTGTGTGTGGGCAGTACAGCGACGTTCACTTCAGCCGGCACCGGTGGCTTCTGGACCGTTGGTAATCCACTTGTGGCTTCTATTGCGTCCGGAGTCGTTACACCGGTTGCGCCAGGTACCACAACTATCTCTTACGTTATACCGGCAACCGGTTGCTATGCAGAGGAAGATGTAACTGTGAACGCTCTGCCGGCAACATTCACAGTATCAGGCGGTGGATCATATTGCGCGGGTAGTGTCGGCGCAATTGTACACATATCTGGCTCACAAATTGGTGTGAAGTACCGGCTTGAACGTGCCGGCTCATCTGCCGACTCAGTTTTTGGTATCGGTTCATCTATCGGATTCACCCATGTAACAGTACCCGGCATTTATACCGTCAGTGCCCATGACACCGCAACCGGCTGCAGCCAAATTATGCCCGGAGCTGCTACTGTGAGTTCTGTAACACCTGTTGCTCCATCCCTCTCATTGTCTCGTTCGGCTACCGATCCGGTTTGCGAAGGAACGACAGTACTATACACTGCAACGCCTGTGAACGGGGGAACGTCGCCTGCGATCGCCTGGAGTAAAAACGGACTGCCAGCAGGGACAGGGGCGACGTATAGCTTTGTTCCGGGAGACGGGGACTTAATAAAAGCTACACTGATAAGCAATGCAACATGCCGCCTCTTCGACACTGCTATTTCAAAAGACACTGTACATGTCGCACCGATAGTGACTCCATACATCGGTATTGCAGTGCTTCCGGGAGACACGGTGTGTCAGTCGACGTCGTGTACATTTGTAGCAGTTGCCGGTCATGGAGGACCGCTTCCATTGTACGAATGGCTTGTAAACGGTGTCGTTGCCGGAACCGGAACTTCTATTACTTCAATCCCTTCCAACAATGACATTATAAAATGCCGATTGATAAGCAATGCAGTTTGTGCTACCAATGACACAGTGACAAGCAACACAGTAAGAATGTATGTTGCTGTTGTTGATGCACCATTTGTGTCAGTTTCTTCGAGCATGGGTACTAATTTAATGGCCGGACAGCCGGTGGTGTTTACGGCAACTGTCAGTGGCATAAATCTGCTGTCGACAGTGAAGTACCAGTGGTATGTGAACGGACTCTCTGTTCCCGGTGCCACGGCTTCGTCTTATAGTACCAGCGCTCTTGCTGATGAGTCTGTTGTCTCTTGCGAGGTGACCGCATCAGGTTATTGCGGAGTTGCAAGCGCGGTAGGAAGTATCGCTGTCAATGTGCGTAGTATAACCGGAATATATGACAATCAAAGTGGCGGAATTGTCAATGTATGGCCGAACCCATCCAAGGGGATCATACATATCACGGGCAATTTCAAAACGATGACTTCGCATCCGGTTCCGGTTGTAATTACGGATCATTTGGGTCGACAGGTATATAATACAACTTCAGATATCGTAAATGGTTTCTTTTCATCGGAGTTCAGCTTGCCGAAGGAATTGCCAGACGGCATCTATGTTGTGAGTATTTCAATAAACGGTGCCTGGTATCATGAGCAAGTAGCGCTTATCAGATAACAGAATCAGAACAGTGTATAATAGTTAACGGCGGAGATCATGTAGTCTCCGCCGTTCTGCTTTAAGTGAAATATAATATGATGGTCTATTTAAGCCCTATCTCACGCAGGCGCTCATCGAGGTATTCGCCGGCTGTATAATCGGGATAACTTTTGGGATTTTCGGCAGAAATGCAACTGTCCAGGCATGCTAAACTTGTTGTGAGTTTAGGATGAAAGAAGAACGGTATAGAGTAGCGGGGAGAGGCCCATTTTTCTCTTGGGGGATTTACTACCCTGTGTGTAGTTGAACGGAGGCGGTTGTTGGTGAGACGCTGGAGCATATCGCCGACATTAACCACGATCTGTTCGGGCAATGATGTTACAGCAACCCACTCGCCCTGCATATTCAGGATCTGCAAGCCATCGGCTGATGCACCAATCAGGAGGGTAATCAGGTTGATGTCTTCGTGTTGTTCTGCACGGATGGCAGAGGCAGGTTCTGACGTGATAGGAGGATAGTATATGGCACGAAGTATGGAATTGCCGTTTATGAGCTGATCATCGAAATGGTTCTCGTCCAGATCAAGAAACAGCGCAATTGCACGCATCAGTTCCAGGCCGGTCTTTTCAAAACTCCTGAATGCTTCAAGTAGTACCGGTGTGAACTCAGGCGTCTCTGCCACGAATACGTTGTCGGGATAGGGGACCTCCAACAGTGAACCCGGGATATTTTCCTGTCCCAATTGAAAGAATTCCTTAAGGTCGGCTGATGAAAACCCTTTTGCATGTTCCTTGCCGAAAGACGTATAGCCACGCTGACCGGCAAGGCCAGGGATCTCATATTGCCTTTTGATGGGTTCAGGAAGTGCAAAGAAACTTTCTACTTCTGTGTACATTCTTGAGATAAGATCGTCAGAAATGCCGTGATTCTTTACAGCTACAAATCCTACTTCTTCATATGCTTTACCGAGGTCGCTTACGAACATATTTTTCAGTTCGTTGTTCTGTGACGTAAAATGCGAAAGGTCAACTACCGGAATACTCATTTTGATATTTTGGACTAAAGTACAAATGTGCAAGTGATGATAAGGTTATAAAATCATGAAGTGTAATTGAACTTCACCAACATATGAACCTAGCTGAAGCAGGCGGGCTAAGATTGATAGGATTTGAAGATAATAGAATTATGATTTGTCTTAATAACGGAAAAGATGATCATGTGAAGCAATATGATCAAGAAGATGTTGAGGAACAGTAATTGTTCGTGTATCAGGAGTAACGATCTGCCGATGAATCTGTACGCGGAGGCTTGATCTTTAGCGCTCGCCAGCTTTTTACCGGTATTTTACCATCGTTATCGGTGGGTTGCGCAGGAAATTTTATTTGAGTGCTTTCGGGGCCAAGTTGTTGATCATCAACGGCTGCCTGTGAAGTTTGCTGCGTTTTGCTTCTCAAAAACTGCGCAGCACTTCCCACTGGTGTGTCGGAATGGGAAGTAGATGTACGTGTGTTTGCGGGTTCGTTGTGAAGCCCATCATCCGTATTCTTTCCATTAGAATGTTTTGTTATTGGTTGGTCGGACGACGATTGTTCATCGTAAGGGTGGGGGATACCGCATCGTTTGTAAGCTTCGATAATATCGGGGTCGCTGAAGTACTCTTCCTCGCGGTCGAGTTGTTTTTCCTTGATGTCATCCTCGTGAACAGGAATTCTCCCCATGTCATTGAACGTATCGGGTTGTATATGTTGGGTATAAACTGAGGCGCGAGCAGATATAAACTCATCGATATAGGGATGTATTGTTTGTGCGAGTTGGGGATTGCGCTGAGAGACCATTTCCATGAAGTAGCCGAACAATTCCATGTTCTCGTTGAGTGTGCAACGGTTCTGTAGTTTCTTTGCTGTGAGGGTCAGCTTATGCAACGCATCGATCTCTTTGTATGTGACGGGATTGGTGATGCGGCTCTCGGAAAGGTAACTTTCGGTGAGGTGACCGATTATGTGGTAACAGTTCTCGGCCAACATGGATGGGAGGTATTTTGCTGACTGCTTAAGCCGGTTCCAGTCGCCTTCTTTGACCCATGTGGATATACTGCGGCGGCTGACGCTGAGCAAGGTAGCGATCTGACTGTTGTTGAGGCCAGTCTGAAAATAGAGGGTCTTTGCCTGTTGTTTCTTTTCGTTTTGCATGATGGTGGTTTTATAGGTTTGGGTACAAAGGTCTGGTGTAGTTTTGAAATGACGGGTGGTGAGTTTTTATGATAGTGCGTTTTCTGTAGTGTCATAGATTATTTTGTCTGAACCTGCCTGCCGGCAGGCAGGTCACAGATTCGTGAGATTACGCAGATGTCGCAGATTGCGGGTTTGCTGTCTGAACTATGATTGATAAGACTTGACGATGGTAGGATTGTGTTTTTGTCTGAACCTGCCTGCCGGCAGGCAGGTCAAAGATTCATGGGATTACGCAGATGGCACAGATTGTGGGTTTGCTGTCTGAACTATGATTGATGAGATTTGACGATGGTAGGATTGTGTTTTTGTCTGAATCACAGATTCATGGGATTACGCAGATGTCGCAGATTGTGGGTTGGAATCTAAACATCGCACACAATAGTGCAGGGAATATCACTTAGCGACATCAAGATGAAGACGTTCGGAGAACGGGTATTATCGGGCGTTCCGGATTCGCTGCGCTAACATCCGGAAGAACGGGACCACTGAATTTGAAAAGAAAGGCTTCCCCAATTTCCATAAATTTGATCTGTGATTGATCTGCAAAAAAGATATGAAATACAGGATGGTTTGCCGCGCTATGGCTCCATGGCTGTATCGGTGTCGGAAAGTGGAGAAGATATTTTCTCGGAAGGTTTTGTGGTGCGTTTTTACAGAATAGATGGAACGAATTGGGTTGCCAATTTAGAGCGTGGTATTTCGGATCTGGATGGTGTCTATGCGCTTGCTGCTACCCACACTTTTTTGGTTGTAGCAGGAGGAACCTGCTATATCATGAACCCTGAAGACACAAAGCCGATATCTGTTTTTGGTTGGTGGTATAAAGCTGTATTCTTAACGGATGACGGGCGATTTGTACTGTACGATCCGTGGGGTATAACTGTTGTTGAGGCTGATGGTACGTATTGGCATTCGGAACGTATAGCATTGGATGGTCTGAAGGATGTGGTGGTTAACGGCAGTATTGTAAAAGGGCTTTGCTGCAAACCTGCGGGGTGGGTTCCATTTGCCTACGATATCAATACAAGGACTTTTCTTGATGGAAGTGAGGGTTATGTGTTTTGAAAAGGAAGGGGTAAGAGGAATTATTTTTCAGGGTCTTCGAGGTTTTTGATCATTGTATACAGCATCTTTGAAATTTCTTCAAATCCATTTCGCAATTCCATATGGAATTCGGTTGGTATCTCTTGTTCTGCAACCAGAAACTCAATTATCGATGCACATTCCAAAGCGGAACTTCTCGCCATTACAAAGAAATTTCGTCTGTCCTTCTTTGCAAATCTTCCGGATCCTTCTGCGATGTTCAGCTGTATGCTAAGACTGGCCCTGCCGAGTTGGTCGCGCATGTACCGAGCTATTGTAGTGTTGTGTTTTAAAAACCGGTAGATTTTTTGATTGATGGAGAAAGCCTTTTTATACACCTCCAGGTTTTCGAATATCAGCATGGTGAAATGGTGGGGAGTGGAAGAAACAGAAACAGTGCCAGAAAACAGAGAAATCAGTAAACACTGTTCGCTGTTCGCTCACACTGTTTACTGATTTGTGCCCCAGACGGGAATCGAACCCGTACTCGCCTTTCGGCAAACAGGATTTTAAGTCCTGCGCGTCTACCAGTTCCGCCACCAGGGCATGGTGTTGTTCTGCAAATATATTGTGCCTTTCCGAGAGGTGGTACACAAATACCGAGAACGATGGTATTTCCCTAAATAAAAAAATCCATCTTCATAAAGAGGATGGATTTTTTATAAAGAGCGGAAGACGAGACTCGAACCCGCGACCCCAACCTTGGCAAGGTTGTGCTCTACCAACTGAGCTACTTCCGCTTGTATTTTAAGAACTTTTCCCTTGGCTGGTTGCGTTTGGGATTGCAAAGATAAGAGCAGTCTTTTAAAAAACAAACAATCTTTCGAAAAAAAATAATTGCAATTTAACAGTGTAAGCAGGCTAATATCGAAACAAGAAAACAGTGTGACAAAAATGCGGTAGCAGGGTAGTACATTTGCCCACCTTTCAGAAAAACAACCAGGCTATCATGGTATCCTCTTTCGTATCGCTGGTGAAAAAAGATCTGCTCATGGAGTGGCGCCAGAAGCATGCCTTGTTTGGTGTATTGGTCTATGTGGGTGCTACGGTGTTTGTGGTATACATGATGAATGGTCAGCCGGATACCAAGGTATGGAATGCGCTCTTCTGGCTTTCGCAGTTATTTGTAGCGGTAAACTCTATGGCCAAGAGTTTTTTACAAGAGCATCCGCACCGGTTCAGGTACTATTACACTATCGTAAAGCCGACAACTTTTCTCCTGGCCAAACTCACTTACAGCACGGCACTGATGGTGGTGATGAGTGTAATAAGCCTGCTACTCTATGCACTGATGCTGGGATGGCCCCCAATGCACAGTACACTGTATATTACCATAGCGCTCACCGGTAGCCTCAGCTTGTCGGTTGTGTTTACGTTCCTGTCGGCAATTGCGGCCAGGGCGCAACAAAACTCTTCGCTGATGGCGATACTGGGCTTCCCGTTGGTGACACCTGTGCTGATGATACTGAGTAAGCTGGCCGCCACTGCGCTGCAACCCATATACATGCCCGGCTGGTGGAATCTGGCCATAGTGCTGGTGGCACTGGACGTGCTTATAATAATGCTTGGGGTTATATTATTCCCTTTTTTGTGGCAGGAATAACTGTTGTGAAGAGATATTTAAAATTTCCCGGGACTGATGTTTCACTGATGAAATTTGGATAAATTCGCATTCTAAAACAACTAAAATCAACTGATATGAAAAAAATCATGTTCCCGCTTTTTGCTGCTGCAATTTTGTTTGCAGGTTCATCAATGGCACAGAGCCAGAAAGCAAACTCATCGGCGCCTGTTAAAAATGTAGGTGGCGCTATCGCTCCTACTGAAGCAAGTGCTGCATCTGCCAAGAAAGAATCGAAAACAGCACCTGAAAAGAAAAAAGAAGCAAAAGCTACACCGGCCGCCAAGAAAGAAGCCGGCGCTACGAAATAGTATGCTAGAATAATTGAATGGCTTACTGTAAGGGAGCAAACATAGTTTGCTCCCTTACTTTTTTGTTCAAAAAGCGGTGCCACAAGCGATTGAAACGTTGGACAAAAAACAATTATTTGCGGACGTAATCATTAGATAATAAAAAATGATTCTGTCTAAATTCAATTTCAGATTCCTTACCCTGTGCGGAACAGAGGTGGTTGAACCGCAATAAAATCAAGTATATCCACATAGTGTTCATTTCTTTAGGTGCTATTTTATTGGCTTTATATTGGGTGGCTTATTATCTTTGTACCCACAACAGTTCTTACATATTAAATACTTCCGGATAACATGAGTTGGAAAAACTATTTTAGCACGTCTATTGGTAAGAAGATCCTTGTAGGTGCCACAGGTCTGTTTCTTGTCCTTTTTCTTGTAGTACACTGCTATGTAAACGCAATGGTGTTCTGGCCTGATGAGGAACCCGGAAAACACTTTACTGAGGCTGCAGCCTTTATGGGAGGCAACGTTGCCGTTAGGATCATGGAAATAGGTTTGTTCCTTGGTCTGGCTGTACACATCATTCAGGGTCTTTCGTTGTGGTCGCAGAATATGAAACGCCGCAGCGTGCGCTATACAGTGAGCGCAGGAAACGCAACCAGCAAATGGTATAGCCGCTCTATGGGACTGTTGGGTACGTTGATCCTCATGTTCCTGATCCTTCACCTTTACCACTTCTGGGCTCCTAACCGTTATGGTCAGGCATTTGACCCGGCATGGAAGGAAGAAGACCTTTACCACAAAATGGTAGCAGTGTTCGCACCATTGTGGGTAGTGATCATCTATGTACTGGGTTGCGTGTCGCTGGCATGGCACCTGATGCATGGTTTCTTCAGTGGCTTCCAGACATTCGGTCTGGCTACGCATAAGTACAAGGGTATCATCAGGTCGATAGGTGTGGCGTTTGCTATCATCATTCCTTTGATCTTCGCGAGCATGCCGGTTTACCTGCATTGCGTTGGCAACTGCGGCCACTAATCAATGGTATCCGCTGACCACAAACAGCGTCTAAGAAAAAATATAGTTCTGACCTTGAATTAAACAATGATATGGCGTTAAATTCTAAAATACCTTCCGGACCGATCGACTCGAAATGGAAAACGTACAAGTCGACATGTAAGCTGGTGAACCCGGCAAACAAAAGGCAGCTGGAGATCATAGTAGTAGGTACCGGACTTGCAGGCGCATCGGCGGCCGCTTCTCTTGGCGAAATGGGTTATAAGGTAAAGGCGTTCTGTTTTCAGGATAGCCCGCGCCGTGCGCACTCGATAGCCGCACAGGGAGGTATCAACGCAGCGAAAAACTATCAGAACGATGGTGACAGCACGTACCGTCTATTCTATGACACCATAAAAGGCGGTGACTACCGTGCCCGTGAAGGCAACGTGCACCGTTTGGCAGAGGTGAGTGCAAACATTATAGACCAATGTGTGGCCCAGGGTGTTCCATTTGCCCGAGAATATGGCGGCTTGCTGAGCAACCGTTCATTTGGTGGTACACAGGTACAGCGTACATTCTATGCTGCGGGCCAGACCGGTCAGCAGTTACTGATAGGTGCTTATCAGGCGCTGGAGCGTCAGGTAGCGCTTGGTACAGTTACCATGTACTCTCGTCATGAGATGCTGGACGTGGTTGTGATAGACGGAAAGGCACGTGGAATCATTGCCCGTAATCTGGTGACAGGTGAGCTGGAGCGTCATTTCGGCCATGCGGTATTGTTGTGCACAGGTGGATACGGTAACGTCTTCTACCTCTCTACAAACGCAATGGGTAGTAACGTAACGGCTGCATGGAAGGCACACCGCAAGGGTGCATTCTTCGGCAATCCATGCTTTACTCAGATCCACCCAACGTGTATCCCTGTGAGCGGTGATCACCAGTCGAAACTGACATTGATGTCGGAATCGCTGCGTAATGATGGCCGCATCTGGGTACCGAAGAAACAAGGCGACAACCGTAAACCAACGGATATTCCTGAGGAAGAGCGCGATTACTACCTGGAGCGCAGGTATCCTGCATTCGGTAACCTGGTTCCACGCGATGTGGCCAGCCGTGCTGCTAAAGAGCGTTGCGACGCAGGTTTCGGTGTTGGTTCTTCTAAAATGGCGGTTTATCTGGACTTCGCTTCAGCGATCGAACGCTACGGCAGGGTAGAAGCAAACAAGCAAGGAAAACCTAACCTGGATAAAGCATCTGTAATAGCGCTGGGTAAGGACGTAGTAAAAGAGAAATATGGTAACCTGTTCGACATGTATGCGAAGATAACAGGTGAGAATCCGTACGAAGTTCCGATGCGTATCTATCCCGCGGTGCACTATACAATGGGTGGCCTGTGGGTAGACTATGAACTGATGACCACTGTACCAAATCTGTACGCATTGGGTGAAGCTAACTTCAGCGATCACGGCGCGAACCGCCTTGGTGCGTCTGCACTGATGCAGGGTCTGGCTGACGGTTACTTTGTGATTCCATACACGCTTGGTAACAATCTGGCTGACGATATCCGTACAAAAGCAATCCCAACCGATCATCCTGCATTCGTAGCTGCAGAGAAAGAAGTTGCAGAACGTATCAACCGATTGATGAACATCAAGGGTAAGGAAAGTGTTGAAAGCTTCCACAAACGCCTTGGCAAGATCATGTGGGATAAGTGTGGTATGGGCAGGGATGCGAAAGGACTTCAGGAGGCGATCAAAGAAATTCAGGAACTGCGTAAGGAGTTCTGGAGCAACGTTCGCATACCGGGAGACGTCAATGAATACAATCCTGAGCTTGATAAAGCGGGCCGCGTTGCAGACTTCATAGAGCTGGGAGAGTTAATGTGTATTGATGCATTGGACCGTAATGAGAGTTGCGGAGGACACTTCCGTGAAGAGTCGCAGACAGAAGACGGCGAAGCACTACGTGACGATGCCAACTACATGTATGTGGCTGCATGGGAATTCAAGGGTGAAAGCAATTTCCAATTGCACAAAGAGCCTTTGAACTATGAAGTGGTTCACCCAAGTGCAAGGAGCTACAAGTAAGAGACAGGGACTTGCCCCGAAAAGAAATAATAAGTCGTTCAGCAATAGCGGAACATTAAACAATATTTAAAGAAAAGCGTATGCAACACTACAATATGAACCTCACACTGAAGGTGTGGCGTCAGAAGAACAACAAAGCAAAGGGTGGATTCGAAACTTTTCAGGTTAAGAATGTTTCTTCGGAGATGTCGTTCCTGGAGATGTTCGATGTGTTGAATGAACAACTGGTTGCAGAAGGTAAAGAGCCTGTTGCGTTCGACCATGATTGCCGTGAAGGTATCTGCGGTATGTGCAGCATGCACATCAACGGTCGCGCACACGGTCCGTGGGAGCAAACAACTACCTGCCAACTGCACATGCGTGAGTATAAAGACGGCGACACTATTGTAGTGGAGCCCTGGAGGGCAAATTCTTTCCCTGTTATCAAGGATCTGGTAGTGGACCGTTCTTCATTCGACCGTATAATAGCTGCAGGAGGATACGTATCGGTTAATACCGGTAACGCCCAGGACGCCAACGCGCTTCCAATTGAAAAACAGAAGGCTGACGAATCTTTCGCTGCAGCTTCTTGTATAGGTTGTGGCGCATGTGTTGCAGCATGTCCAAATGCATCGGCAATGTTGTTTGTATCTGCTAAGGTATCGCATCTGGCATTGTTGCCACAAGGTGATCCGGAGCGTAAGGTGCGCGCTGTGAACATGGTGCAGCAGATGGATACTGAAGGATTCGGTAGCTGTACGAACATAGGTGCTTGTGAAGCTGAGTGTCCTAAGGGCATATCTATCGAGAATATTGCACGTTTGAACCGCGAGTATTTGGGTGCTGTATTTTCCGGTAGTGCACAGGGATAATTAATACAAGTCTTATAAAGAGAGGGCCATACGTATATCGTACGGCCCTTTTCGTTTTGGGATGGCACGTGACCGGCAGTTTGCAGATCGTCCCAAGTATAGATCAGGCCGAGATGGCCGCTTTTCATAGTGCCAGGAAAATGTCTTAGGGTGGCAATTGCTGAATGGTGAATTGCAGATCCCGAAACAAAAGTACAATGCGACTCACAGAGGGGAAATACCCGATTGAGGGTATATTAAAACGACAGCGGAGGTGTTTCCCAAACACCTCCGCTGTACATAAGGAATCAATGTCTTCTAACTATGGATTGTATACAAACCTTACGACATTCACTGTTCCATCAACACCATTAAAGCGGCACAGGTAAGTTCCTGAAGCCATTTCGCGATTCAGAGTAATGCGGTACTCACCATTGACGATGTATAACGACTGAACAAGGCGGCCATCAAGACTAAAGATCTGCAATGTGCCGGCAGTTTCAGAAGATACTGTAACATCATCGTGAGCAGGATTGGGGTACAGCTTAAATCCGTATGAGTATGCGATGTTTTCGGTACGTGTAAGACATGCAGACGCCGGTTTTACAAACACCGTTTTAGTAGCAGTGTCGGCACTGCAACTGTTGGAGACAATATAGCTGATCACTACGTTGCCCGATGTCACGCCTGTTACCACGCCCGATGTAGATACAGTTGCTACTGACAGGTTGCTTGCAGACCAACTTCCACCTGATACAGTAGACGCCAGATGGATGGTATCGGCCTGACAAACACTGTCGGCACCGGATAAGGTACCCGCGTTAGCAGCGGCCGTAACCGTGACAACGATTGTCGCACTGGCTGACCCGCAAGAATTGGTTACTGTATAAGATATTGTAGCAGTTCCCAGTGCATTACCCGTAACAATACCTACAGACGATACTGATGCAATGGTAGTGCTGCCTGACGACCATGAGCCACCCGTTACCGACGATGATAATGACGACGTGAGTCCGAAGCATACGAGGGATGTACCGGTGATCGTTCCTGCGACAGGCAGCGGATTCACTGTAACCGCATAGATCGCCGTTGCTGTTCCGCAAACGGTAGACACCGTGTATTTTACTGTATCAAGCCCTGCGGCAACACCGGTAATAACACCTGTTGCTGAGATGGTAGCCCTACCTGTGGTAATGCTCCACGTTCCGCCGGACACTGTTGAAGTAACAGTAGACGTGGCAGCAACGCATACAGAAGACGGTCCGGAAATTGCTCCCGCTGACGGGAGTGGATTAACCGTAATAGCACGGATCACAAAACAACCAGTTGGCAAGGTATAAGTGAGCACCGCAGTTGCTGAAGCAACACCTGTTACAACACCTGAAGAAGAACCAACAGACGCTACAAGAGTATTGCTTGAAGACCAAGTGCCACCCGTTGAGGTGGTTGCGGCAGTAATGGTTGCGCCGACACAAACACTTGTTGGTCCGGAGATCGCATCGGGGAATGGATTGACTGTAACTGTGGTAGCGATGCCGCAACCCGTTGACAATCTGTAAGAGATTGTAACCGTACCTGCGGAAACGCCTGTTACAACTCCGCCGGCAGAGGTAACGGTTGCGATGGCTGTATTGGAACTTGCCCAAGTGCCACCAGTTGGTGTTCCACTGAGAGTGGTGCCGGAACCGATGCACACAGCAGCCGTACCTGTAATTGCTGTAGGAAGCGGATTAACGGTGAATACGGCAGTACGCGTACAACCCGTCGGAAGTGTATAGGTAACTGTTGTTGTTCCGGCAGAGATCCCTGATACGATTCCGGTTGTGGCATCAACAGTTCCTACTGACGCAGTACTGGAGGCCCATGTGCCACCGACCGGAGTTGAAGACAAAGCAGATGTACTACCTGCACATGCGACAAGTGTGCCCGATATAGATGCAGGAAGTGGATTAACCGTAACGACAGAAGTAGTGATACAGCCTGTAGCCGATATTGAATATGTGACAGTAGAAGTACCTGCAGAGACGGCAGTAATCGCTCCGGTTGCTGCGCCGACTGTCGCTACAGATGTGGAACCGCTGATCCAAACTCCCCCTGAAGTGGAACTGGATAGGGTACCGGACTCACCCACACAATAGACTGATGTACCGGTGATCGCCGAAGGCAGTGGATTAACAGTAAACACCGCAGTGCGTACACAACCGGAAGCGGAGGTATAACTTATTGTGGCGGTTCCTGCTGCGATACCGTTCACCACTCCTGATGTTGATCCGATAGTAGCAATGGTGACATCGGAACTGGACCAGGTGCCTCCGGTAGTGGTATTGGTGAGTGTTGAAGAGTTGCCGATGCATGCAGAAAGCGTTCCGCCTATAATAGCTGGCAGGGCAACCACGGTGACCGTTGCTGTGCGCCTGCAACCTGTAGACAAAGTATAAGAAACTGAAGCCGTACCTGTGCCCGAACCGGTAACAACACCGGTGGCAGAACCTACAACGGCAACAGAAATATTGCTGCTATTCCAGGTTCCGCCGGGTGTTGTCGACGATAAGGTGATGCTGGCACCGAGACAAACGGGTCCGTTGCCGGTGATGGATGCAGGGGCCAGATTTACAGTGATAGTAGCCGTATTTGCACAGCCGGTTGAAGTAAGCGTAAAGGTCAGGGTAGTGGTGCCGCCGCTCAGTGCTGTAAGGCTACCTGTGGATGAGCCGACAGATGCGACTGTTGTGTTGCTGCTTGCCCAGGTACCTGACCCCGAACTGTTGGTATAAGCGGATATGGTGCCGGCACACAATGTGGTGGTGCCAGTGATGGCCGCGGGCAACGCAACAACTGTAGCAATAACAGTAGTGAAACAGCCGGTACCTAACGTATAGGTGATGCGGGAAGTACCGGCAGAAATACCAGTAAGTAAGCCTGTGCTTGATCCGATATCAGCGACTGAAGTGTTTGCGCTACTCCATGTGCCGCCACCGACACCTGTTAATGTGGAAGTTGCATTTACACAAACCGACAAGGATCCTGTTGGCGTTGAAGGATTAGGATTGATGGTTAAGACTGCTGTTGTTGTTGCGACACCGCAACCGCTGGTGATGGTGTAAGTAATAGTGGCAGTACCAGACGAAACTCCTGTTACTATGCCTGATGAAGAGCCTACCGTAGCAACTGATGTGGCAGAGGATGCCCATGTACCACCTGTCACTGTACTTGTGAGTGTTGATGTGCTACCGATGCAAGCACTCAATGTACCCCCGATAGAACCGGCGGTAGCTGAAGTTGTGACAGACATTGTGAAGGTAGAAACAACGGTGCCGCAAACGCCCGATACACTATAACTAATGGTTGTTGTGCCTGCAGTGACGCCGGTGACAACTCCTGAAGTGCCTATAGTTGCAACCGCTGTGTTGCTGCTGGCCCAGGTGCCTCCACCAACAGTGCTGGTAAGAGAAGTAGTGAGGCCTGTACACACACTTGCGGAACCTGAGATGGTACCGGCAGATGGGGCAGCATTAACCGTAACAACTGTACTGCGGAAACAACCGCTCGATAATGAGTAACTAATAGTTGTAGTACCTATTGCAACACCTGTAACTACTCCGGTGGAACTATTGACCGTTGCTACTGAAGTATTTGAACTTGACCAGGTGCCACCTGTGGTTGACGAAGAAAGGGTAGTGGTTGTGCCGACACAGGTAACTGCTGTTCCTGAAATAGCCGCAGGAAGCGGATTTACTGTTAGTGTAGCCGTTCGGGTGCAACCGGTACCAATGGTATATGTGACAATTGAGTTACCGGAAGACACAGCGGTGGCGATGCCCGATGATGAGCCGATAGTGGCCACCGAAGTTGTTCCACTCACCCATGTGCCACCGGCCGGTGTGCTTGTAAGTGTCGCTGAACTTCCCTCACAAATTGATAAAGACCCCGATACGGTTGAAGGTAATGGATTCACGGTTATTGTTGTGGTAGTGCGGCAACCTGTTGGTAGCGTGTAGGTAACAACCGCTAAACCTGAAGAGTTACCGGTAACGATACCCGATGTAGAACTAACTGAAACAACTGTCCCGGAGACACCCCATGTTCCGCCGGATGTGGCAGAAGAAAGGGTGGTAGTTCCGGCAACACAAATTGCAGTGCTGCCACCGGTGATGGCTGCGGGAAGCGCATTCACTGTAACCACAGTTGATTGTGAGCACCCGATCGGTCCGATCGCATAGCTGATAAGAGATGTGCCTGCGTTATTGCCGGTAATAATACCGGACGATGAACCCACTGTTGCGACAGTTGTGTTGGAGCTGGTCCAGGTACCGGTTGGTGCACTGGACAGAGTAACGGTGCTACCAACGCAGACCTGAGTTGTACCTGATATTGCAGAAGGAAGCGGATGTACTGTTACTATCCGCGTAGCAAAACAGCCACCCGGTATAGTGTACGTAATAACTGTGGTTCCTGCAACAACTCCCACAACAACGCCACTACTGTTAACTGTTGCTATAGACGTGGTTCCTGAGCTCCAGGTGCCACCGGAAGTAGTATTTGCCAAAGTGGTTGAAGACCCCAGACAGAATTCAGGTACCCCTGTGATAGTGGCAGGTGTTGGGTTGATTGTAACAGCTGCGCTACCTTGAGGGCCCCAGCAGCCACCGGTTGACAAGGAACGGAAATAGTAGACACCAGTTGCCGTGACAGATTGCGAAGCAGATGCCGTGGTAGTAGATGTGCCACCCGAGGTAGTGCCTTGATAATAGATAGTGCCGCCGGCACCTCCCGATGCTGTGAGCGTTGTACTGCCACAGAACGTGCCGCCACCTGAAACGGTTACTGCAGAAGGAATAGGCGTTACTGTAGCAACAACGACCGCAAAACATCCTGTAGCGCTCAGCGTATATGAAATATTTACTGTTCCCGCAGACACTCCGAACAATGATCCGGTAGTGCTACCTATAGTAGCGATCACGGTGTTGGCACTAGCCCATGTACCACCTGATGTAGCAGATGCCAGTGGGGTAGGCGAACCTACACACACAAGCGGCGTACCGGTAATAGGATCGGGATTAGGATTGATCGTCACTGTCACTGAACCTTCGGGTCCCCAGCAGCCGGAAGATGACTGCGAACGGAAGTAGTAGGTACCCGATGTGGTTACTACCTGAGAAGTAGATGGGGTTGCTGTGGAAGTGCCTCCTGATGTGGTGCCCTGAAAGTAGATCGTACCACCTGCGCCGCCCGTGGCAGATATTGTTGTGCTTCCGCAGAAAGTACCTCCTCCGCCGACAGTGACCGCCGACGGGGTAGCATTTACAGTGACAACCGATGATACGATACAAGACGCAGGCGTTGTGTAGGAGACCGTAGTTGTGCCGGCAGTGAGGCCCGCAAACAATCCGGAAGTGGAATTAATTGTACCCACAGATGTAGTACTACTGCTCCAGGCACCTCCCGTAACAGTATTCGACAACGATAAGGTGCTACCTGTACAAACGGAAGTGCCACCGGTAATGGGTGCTGTCGCGTTGACTGTAACAATAGCGGTAGCGTTACATCCTGATGATGCAATAGCGTAGGTAATTGTTGATGTGCCACCGATCAAACCATTCACAAGACCGCTTGTAGAGCCTATTGTTGCCACACTGGTTGTGGAACTTGTCCATGTGCCGCCGGCAGGTGCTGAAGTAAGGGTAGTGGTTCCGGAAGGACATATTGAAAGTGTACCGGAAACAGGAGAGATAGGATTTACGGAAACGAAAACCGTGCGCCGGCACCCTGTAGGCAGTGTATAAGATACCAATGCCGGACCACCTGCTGTGCCCACTCCGCTTACCACACCGGTAAGTGAGCCCACAGAAACAACAGTTACCGCGCTTGAGCTCCAGGTTCCACCGGGGCTAGCGTTGGATAGGGTAGTTGATGAATTGGCGCAAAATGTTGTTGTTCCTGTTATTGTGGGTGGCAACGGGTTCACTGTAACCACATCTGTTACGGAACATCCGGCAACTGTATATGTGAGATTTGCAGTTCCGGCTGTGTTGCCGGTAATTACCCCGGTTGTGGCACCTACAGTTATAGAACCGGTGCCAACCGATGCTGTCCATGTGCCACCAGCTAATGAGTTGGTAGCCGTTACGGTAGCGCTCGGGCATACTGCCAGTGTGCCGCCTATGGCCGATGGCATCGCATTCACCGTAACGGTGGTAACAGAGGCACACCCTAATGGTGTGGTGTAGGTGATATTTGTGGTGCCCGCCAGCAGCCCCGACACTACGCCCGGCATGCCTGTAGCATTAACGGTTCCCACAGCGGTATTACTACTAGACCATGTACCGCCGGTATTGACATTAGATAGAGATGTTGAAGAACCAACACAGACTGAAGCCGTGCCGGTATTTGCCGATAGCGGATTTACCGTAACTACTGATGTGGTAGTACATGTGCCTATGGCATAAGTGATAACGGCTGTACCGGCAGAAGCACCGGTAACAATACCTGATGAACTTCCGATAGATGCCACAGAAGGACTGCCGCTGGACCATGTGCCGCCGGATACCGGATTGGTGAGTGTTACTGTTTGTGTGGCACATACTGCGAGCGGGCCACCGATCGTTCCGGGAACGGGATTTACGGTTACGACCCTTGTTACAAAACTTCCTCCTAAAGTATAGGTGATGGTTGCTGTACCCGTTGCAGCACCTGTAACCACGCCGGTCGATACATTCACACTCGCAATTGAAGAAGCGCTGCTGCTCCAGGTACCTGAAGGAACCGCATCAGACAATGTGATATTGCTACCAACACATACACTAAAAACACTGCCGGTGATCGCGGTCAGTTCGGTTGCAGTTGAAACACCTGTGTTCCATTTATCACCTGCATCGGCGGCACCGCCGTTCACCGCGTTGATGACTCCGCGCAGTGATACGTTACCTGTTCCGGAAGCAGGTGCTGTCCAAGGCACCGTAACAACATAAGTAGTACCCGCGCCACCAGAACCCGATGCAGCACCCAGTGGCGAATTCTGTTCAACCACCGTAATGCCGGATGGTGTAGCGGTATGTGTACCACCGATAGCACTTAACGTTCCTACGCTGGAGCCACCGGAGTTTACCGCCGAGATCTGGAAACCGAATGTGGGCAATGTAAACGAGCTGCTGGTCTGTGTACCCGTAATCCTGATAAAATAAGAGCCACCAGCAGCATAGTGGGTTGCAGGAGATAATGAAGGATTCAGCAACTGCATGGTCACCGTGGTAGATGCGGTTGATGCGCCTGCCGAACCATGACAGCCGCCACCACCGCAGCCCGATGTATATCCATAAATACTGGCGGAACCGGGTCCGCTTGAGTAACTGGATAACAAAGTGCAGATGACGATAGTAAACAGGGAAAGGAGCGTAATTTTTCTTTTCATTTTTTGAGAGTTTTTTGGGAGGAACGTTTCTGGATGTCTTTTGGTAAACTACATGTACCTACATGTTGTGGGTAAATATATGGATATATTATTCAACAATACAAACAAGTTCTCAACAAAATATTATAAAACGTATCTTAATGTAGTATGTAAGGAATGCGAGTACAAACCATTGCAAAAATCTGAAAATGGTCAACTACAAGCTGCCTCCAAAACCAATTCATTGATTACAAGCCACTTAAACAATCGACACAGACGAACACAACAAAGGCCGGAAAGAAATGAAACTACACCGTTATTAATGGCGTGTTACTAAACAAAAATGTTAGAGTAACCTAAAAATTATATTGGGATTTTGGGGAGGTAAAATATACTTAGAGAGGGCCCAATACAAACTCAAGAATTGCGTCAATTAGCCTTCGCCGAAAAGGCTTCGGCGGACAAATAAAAAGGCGGACTTCGTCCTCCGAAGCCCGCCTGGTGAATTGTTGTTCTATCGGTCAGTAGTGTGCTAACCGATGAACTGCCCGCCTACGCTGAAAAAGCTTCGGCGGGCGAAGGCGGAGAGAGCGGGATTCGAACCCGCGATACCCTTTGACAGATATACACACTTTCCAGGCGTGCCTCTTCAACCACTCGAGCATCTCTCCTTTCCCCTTTCGGGGGCTGCAAATGTAGTAATAATGACGAAACCAATGAATCTCGCCGGAAAATTAGATAAACTTATTTGTTGACAGATACCATCACACTCACACCCAACGGAAAGCCGGTAGCACCAAACAAACCATTCTCCAGCTTCATCCACACCTTCAGTATGCTGTTTACGGCAGGATTGAACTTGTCCATATGGTCCTCCGGCTGCTCTTTGGCGCTCTTAGACATGTTGCGCATTTTGCGGTACAACCAGGTAGGGAAGAACATGGCAAAATTCCAGTAAGACGCCTTGTTCACATTGAATCCGGCGCCCCTGGCCTTGGTCGCCAACTCTTCTCTGGTATAACGGCGAAAGTGATGATTTATGACATCATGTTCGCTCCATAGCGACATAAATGCCGGAACAAAAATGAGTCCTTTCCCTCCCTTTTTTAGTATCCGCTGCCAGTTTTGGAGAGCAACAATGTCTTTCTCGAGATGCTCCAGACAGTCGGACGCGATGATCAGGTCAAATTCCTCATCCTTAAAATCGGGGAAGTGGGCATCCATTACATATACGTTGTTGAGACCTTTCGTCTTACATTGCTCTATCGCTTCGGCAGAAAAATCTATTCCGGTGACATCGGTAAATCCCTTTGCCTTAAGATCCAGCATCAGTACACCGCCGGAACAACCTATGTCGAGGATACGGGTGCTGCGGGGAAGATCGTCTATCATATTCAAGATCGTCAACCTGCGTGAGGTATACCACCAATGGTCCTGCTCAATTGAGTGGTATTTTTCTTCGTATCCTTTGTCCATATGGCGAAAATACAGCGTTTTTTAATTTTGTTCCGGCTTTGTCTAACCTTTTTGAGCCAATAACCGTCTATTAATAAACAGTTATTATTTGCTGAACTTCGGTCCGTATGGTATAAAAGCCAGGACAAGTGGTTCGGCAAATGCCATAACCGGAGAACCGGCTTGTTGCATCAAACACTCATAATCAGTAGATTAGCGACAATTTTAAGTGTAATACTAACAAACGGACAATACACTGCGCCTATATACCCAGTAGGCAAAGTGTCAGTTAAGAAACGACGGTAATTGACGAGCAGTTTTAGTGGATACAGTTTTTGTTTCGTACTAAACAGAATTAAATCAAAGGAGCCTTGGATAAAGCGGTACATGTGAGCGGTCATTTTCCTACTTCAGAACAGAGCTTATCGGCACACGATGAGCTCAGAATTCTGATAAAGGATTGTATTGCGCTGAAACGTGTGTCGCAAAAGAAGCTTTATGAGATCTATTCTCCTGCGGCCTATGGTATCATCAGAAAGTACATCCACAACAATGAGTATGCGGCGAAAGAAATATTAAATGAAGCGTTCTTTAAAGTGTTTCGCGACCTGCACCAATATTCGTTTCAGGGGGCTTTTGAGGGATGGATCAGGCGAATAGTAGTGCATACGGTAAGTGATTATATAAGAAGAAACGTGAAAGAGGACCGCATGACGAGGGAGGTGACACCCGAGGATGCGTATGTGAACAGTGAACCGGTGGAAAAATTGTCACATAAAGAATTACTGAAGATCATTGAGACGCTGCCGGAAACACAACGGAACATATTCAACCTGTTTGTGTTTGAAAATTATTCGCACAAAGACATTGCGAAGATCATGAATATGCAGCAGAATAACTGCCGCTGGCACCTTAATGACGCACGCAGACGCTTGAAAGAAAAGATAAACGCACTCATAAACAAGTAAAAGTGAAGAACAAGAAAAAACATATCGACGATCTGTTCAGGGAAAAGCTGGGGACCTATTCGGAGGTGCCACCTGCTGACGCCTGGTCAGCACTAGATAGCAAGCTCGACACGCTTACTACTCCTCAGGTTCCCACATCACCGTTCCGCTGGCTTGGTCACGCTGCCATGGTATCAGTTATTGCGGTATTGGGCGTTTCAGTTGTGCACAAGATCAATCAGAAAAGCGATGGCTCAATTTCTTTAAATAAAGAACAGGAAATCAATAAATTAGACGTTACTACTTCAGAATTTACAGCAGATAATTCTTCCTCTAATGCAGGGGACGTACAAGTACCTTCAAACACAGGTTTCGGCAGCGGAGATGACGATAATGTTGGCGTAACTGAAAATACAAACACAGGCAGTTTCGCTGCCAATGAAGCAGAAGAAAATGCCGGATATCAGGGTGGAGGTGCGCATAGGTCAGGTTCTGCCGGTATGCAGCATTCTTCAGATAATAGCAATGGAAAAGTATCCCATTATGGTGGTAAAGACCAAGGCAACAACAGCCTGAATGAAAGTGATAATAATTTGCAATTAAATTCAACTATTAGTGAACGTAGTGAATCACAAAACAGTGATAATGAATTTAATGAAGTAAAAACAAAAGATAATTTAAAAGGTACTGCTGACGAGAAAAAACAGACTCCGGCAGCGCCTTTAGCTGCCAAAGTACCCAACAAAAAGCCGGCCACTATAGATCCTGCCGGTAAAGAAAAGCCTGTCATAGATTTTGCCAGGTGGAGTGCCGGTGTTAAAGCCGGTTACGAATTCGGAATGGACAAGGATGCAGCAACTAAATATGTTGTTGCTCCTTATGTCCAGTACAATATGTCCCGGAAATTATCTGTGATGGTGCAACCGGGTGTTAAGTTTGCCAACGCACCGGTTCGCACGATCGGCTCATCATCATCATACTACAAAGTAAACGATGATGGCCGCATTGTAAATCGTGGAGACTACTCGACTATTAAGGTAGAGGGCAGTAGCATTGACACATTCTATCATTCGCGACTCAGCTACTCACAAAGTCACGACAGTATTGTAAAGACAAACAAGGCCGGCGGTGTGTATAGAGAGTTTGAATTACCTGTATTGGTTAAATACAACATCACCGAAAAGCTTGCGGTATATGGCGGGGTAAACATGATATACAGCCAGTTGCAGGGAGTTAAAGAGAGTACTTATACAAAATCAGCAATATTAAAAACAGTAGATACAGTGATCTCAGCCAAGGGTGTTGCTCCGACAGCGCCTGCGGTAAATGAAGTGATCACACACAGTGGAGCCTCTATTGCAGAGTACAACGGCCCCTTATACCCTGCCTCACATACCAACCAAATGAGGTTTGGCACTATGTTAGGAGTAACCTATTCTTACAATGAGCGCCTGATGGTGGATGCTCTTGTACAGAAGAACCCTGCTGCTGCGGATGTGAAAGAGGGATACAATATCAATGCCCCGCTTTCTGCAACTTACTTCCGCATATCGGTTGGTTATAAGCTGACCCGGTAACAGCTTATAAACCTTATCTCTTTTGAAACACCAGACCCGAAATTGGCTCTTTGCATTTTTAGGGTTAAATTTACCGTAACTCATCGTTCCCACTAAACCCCGGCTTGCGACGATAGTTAACGACCATAATTGACCAACATGAAGAGATGCCTGTACTTTCTGGTTTGTATGGTGCTTTTTGTTGGCTCTGCAAATACCGGTCATTCTCAGATCATCTCGACCTTTGCCGGAAACGGCTTGGCTGGTTATAGCGGCGATGGCGGCGATGCACTTTCCGCCCGTTTAGATACGCCTACAAGTATAGCTGTAGACCTCTCCGGAAACATCTTCATTAACGATCAGCGAAATAATTGTGTAAGGAAAGTGAGCCCTTCGGGCATTATCACAACCGTTGCGGGTACGGGCACTGCCGGATTCTCGGGTGACGGCGGACCGGCCACGAATGCGCGGCTGGATGCCAACTGGGGCATGACCATTGACAATTCCGGCAACATATACATTTGCGATCAAAGCAACCACCGCATCAGGAAAGTCAATGCGTCCGGTACTATTACCACTATTGCTGGTACCGGCACGCCGGGATACTCGGGCGATGGCGGACCGGCGATCTCCGCCAATATCAACTCTCCGATGGGAATTTCGGTTGACAAAGCCGGCAACATCTACTTTAGCGACTCCTACAATTTTTGCGTGCGCAAGATCAGCACGTCAGGTATCATCTCCACATTTGCGGGAATTCCGGGTCTTGTTGGCTTCAGCGGAGACGGCGGACCGGCAACTTCCGCAAGGATAAAGTTTGTTTGGGGCATTGCCTGCGATACTGCCGGCAATGTGTATCTGTGCGATGGCCCGAATGACAGAGTGCGTAGGGTAGATGCGGGAGGTATAATCACAACATTTGCGGGTACGGGAATAACAGGGTTTGCGGGAGATAACGCTCCGGCGACAGATGCAAAACTCAACAAACCACTCGGCGTTTCCGTTGCGCACGACGGGAGCGTGTATATTGCTGATTGTAACAACAATGCTATCCGCAGGGTAGTACCAACGGGTATCATCACCACCGTCGCAGGAACCGGAGATGGTGGTTACAACGGTGATGGCATCCCGGCCACATCAGCAAAACTCCATCATCCTATTGGCGTGGTCGCAAACGAAAATGACGATGTGTTCATCACAGATATGCTGAACGTAAGAGGCAGAAAAGTGATCAATGTATTATCGTTCATCAAGGGTGACGAGGCCTCGTTGTCTGTTTGCCAGAACTCTATCTCCGTCCCCATCAATTCTCTGCTACTGGTGCGCGACATCTATGTCGGTCTTACGGACACCTGGTCGCTACACCTTGCAGCTGCACACGGCACGGTGATAGCCGGGTATTCAGCAACATCTACCGGTGGCGTACTGACGCCTACAGGCCTTACTTATACACCGGATGCAGGGTTTGTTGGCATAGACTCTTTCAAAGTAAAAGTGGCTAACACGCTGGCTTTTGACATTATCACTATACGTGTTGTTGTGGACCCATTGCTGACGCCCGGAACGATCTCGGGGGCAAACAAGATCTGCCTAGGCGACACGACCCTCCTCATATCCAGCCAAACCAGTGGTGTTTGGAGCAGTTCGGGCACCAAATTAGAACTGCAGCCCTCTCTCTCAACCTGTATTGTTAAAGGCATTACTGTCGGGATCGATACTGTTCGATACACCCTCACTAATGCATGTGGATCGGTGGCGGCAGAAAAAGTAATAACAGTCAATCCGTTGCCCTATGCCGGCACAATATCAGGGCCATCGGCACTTTGTAAGGGTAGCACAGTGGCGTTCACTGCGTCGATCTCGGCCGGCACCTGGAGCGCAAGTAATCTGAACGTTACCGTATATAGCACATCGCCCACCACCTGCGATGTAACGGGTGTAAATGCAGGTGGTGCAACTATTGCATACGGAGTGTCAGACACTCAGTGCACAGCGTTTGTCATAAAGAGCATCGTGGTAGAGACTTTTCCGGTTCCGGGGAACATTACCGGCCCCGACCATGTTTGTGTAGGAGAACAAATTACCCTGATCGATACCATTGAAAACGGAATATGGTCGGCCGACTCGGGTAGGGCATCCGTTACAGGTGGCGTTGTACAGGGGCTACAGGTAGGGATCGACAATATTAAATACAGCATCACAAATTCCTGCGGTACAGACATGACAACAAGGGAGATATCTATTGAGCCGTTACCGAACACTCCTGAGCTGGTATTGAAAAGAGGTATCTTCTATGCAACCAAAGGCTATGCAAAATACAGATGGATCCTCAACGGGAAATTGATTCCCGGTGCTACAAATGATTCACTTGATGCAGGTGAATCGGGTATATATCAGGTAGTCGTTCAGAACGAATATGGCTGTGAAGCCGGCTCTGTCCTCTATGACCATACGGGTTGCGATGAAAGTGAGATATCGCTATTCCCCAACCCTACACCCAATGAAGTGAATGTAGATTGGTGCCGCCGGGTGGACATCAGAGCAATTGCGGCGGACGGAAGGGTAGTGGCTACCGCCTTAGATACTAATGTATTGTCCTTGTCTGGCTTGGCACCCGGTGTTTACATAGTAGGGATATACGAAGTTGGGGGGAAGAGACTGAGGGCAGAAAAGATCACGAAACTGACCAACTGATCAGACGGTGATGGTCTTCCACTTGCCTGTACTGAACAACAGAAATACCGAGATGGCCATTATCGTTTCGGCAACGGGCACAGCAACAAATATCCCCGTTATACCAAGGCTCGTGTATTGATGTAATGTCCAAGCAAAGGGGATCTGAAAGACCCAGAAACCAAAGAAGTACACCCATGTAGGGGTTCTGGTATCACCCGCGCCGTTGAACGCCTGTGTGATCACCATACCAATACCATAAAACACGTAGCCCGAACTTATAACGCGCAGTGCTTCAGCCGCATAATCCAGTTGCTGGTGTTGTTGGGGCGGGATGAATATGCCGGCCACCTGACGTGCGAAAAGCATGAAAACCACAGTCACCATCGCCATAAAAGTGACATTCAGCTTTACGGTTATCCTCACACTCTCTGCGGCTCTTTCCGGCAATTTGGCACCAAGGTTCTGGCCAACCAGTGTGGCAGCTGCATTGCTCATTCCCCATGCAGGCAGGATAAAGAACACCACTAGTCGTATAGCCGTTTGGTAGCCAGCCGACGCGTTGCTGCCATATTCGGCAACCATTGCAGCAAGGAATATCCAACTTGCTGAAGCAATAATGAACTGGAACGTTGCGGGAGATGCGATAGAAATAAGGCTCTTGAAGATCTTAAGGTCAGGAATAAAATGCCGTGCCTTCATTGTCAGAGACCCCTTTGCCTTTGAAAGCTGATAGAGTTGATAGATCACGCCTATACTTCTGCCGGTTGTTGTTGCTATAGCAGCCCCCTTCACGCCAAATGCAGGAATAAATGCGAATCCGAAGATCAATAAAGGATCCAGCAGAATATTAAATAGATTCCCGATCCAGAGGCTTTTCATTGCTATGGACGGATTGCCTGCTCCTCTGAAAATGCCGTTGATCAGAAAAAGCAGAATGATAGCAACATTACCACCCAGCATAATGCGTGCGTAGCCCATGCCTTCGTTGATGGCTTCAGGCTCGGCACCCATCAAGGCAAGTATCCTATCGGCAAAAATAACGCCGGGTACACCTATGAGCACAGAACAAAACACAGCCATGAGAATAGCCTGTGCTCCCGCATGCGATGCTTTTTCGTTATCTTTTTCTCCTATCCGGCGAGCCACAATTGCAGTGGCAGCCGCACTCAATCCGATTCCCACCGAATAAACAATGGTAATGACTGATTCTGTTAGGCCTACAACAGAAGCGGCGTGCACTCCAAGCTTATTGACAAAGTAGATATCAACCACCGCAAATACAGATTCAAGTGCCAATTCCAACATCATTGGAATGGCCAATAAGAAAACTGCCGTTCGTAGATTGAGTGTGGTAAGATCGTGTTCTTCGTTGCTGACGGCTGACCGAAGCAGCGCGAGTACCTTCCTGAGATCTAGTAATGAATTTGCCATGTGAGGGAAAATAGGGTTTTAAAAGGGGTGCAAAAATATGATATTTCAGATAAGTGCAGAATAGCACTCTAAGAGGCAGAATTCAACCCCATAAATTTTGTAAATAAAACTTATCGTTCGATAATTGTAGTCAGGTACAATTGTCGTAAATTAGATGTTGCCTTTGCAAGTTGTAATGCAGCCTTTTTTATCATTTCATTCTACAACACATGGATACTTTATCGCAGCCGGAGGTTTACAATAAGACTGAAGAAGAAGAGAAAAAACTGATACTGAGGGAATACCGCGGATTGCTACGGGCATTGAAGCAGGATATAAAAAAGGGCGATAAAGCGCTACTGCGCCATGCGTTCGAAATGGCAGTAGAGGCCCATAAGACCACACGGCGGAAATCAGGAGAGCCTTATATCCTTCACCCCATTGCGGTTGCCAGGATAGCAGTTGAGGAAATAGGGCTGGGCGTTACATCGGCTATATGCGCATTACTCCACGACACTGTAGAGGATACCGAGATCACACTCGAGGACATCCGCAGAGAATTCAATAACAACGTCGCTAGGATCATAGATGGCCTAACCAAGATCTCGAACGTCGTAGACATAAAAGGCGACTCGACGGTACAGGCCGAGAACTTCAGAAAGATACTGCTTACTCTCGCCGAAGACCCGAGGGTGATATTGATAAAACTGGCTGACAGGCTGCACAATATGCGGACGCTGGAAAGCATGAGTCGCGAAAAGCAGTTAAAGATCGCCTCAGAAACGACCTACATATACTCGCCTTTGGCGCATCGTTTGGGTCTGTACGAGATCAAATCCGAAATGGAAGACCTTGCGCTGAAGTTCACTCAACCGGACATCTACACCGACATCGTCCGCGGACTCAAAGAAACCAAACGCGAAAGATCACGCTACATCAATGAGTTCATAAAGCCTATCAAAGAAGAACTCACCAATGCCGGATTTGTTTTCGATATCTATGGCCGTCCCAAAGCCATACACTCTATATGGAACAAGATGCGCAAGAAGCACGTAATCTTCGAGGAGGTGTACGACATTTTTGCCATCCGCATCATACTTACATCACCAACAGAACGCGAGAAAGAAGATTGCTGGAAAGTTTATTCCATTATCACAAACTTCTACCACCCGAGCCCTGAAAGGCTGCGCGACTGGATAAGTGTTCCCAAGGGCAACGGTTACGAAGCCCTGCACACCACCGTAATGGGCCCGGGCGGCCGATGGGTGGAAGTGCAGATAAGGACCGAAAGAATGAACGCGATTGCTGAAAAGGGGCTGGCTGCCCACTGGCGCTATAAAGAGGAAGGATCACAATCAGCACAGGAAAGCAAACTGGACAGTTTCCTTGAACACATTCGCGAGATACTTGCCAACCCGAACACAGACACGCTCGATTTTATTCAGGACTTCAAACTCGATCTGTTCACCGAAGAGATCTATGTTTACACGCCTACGGGCGACATGAGAGTACTTCCCAAAGGTGCAACTGCGCTCGATTTCGCGTTCGACATACACTCTCAGTTGGGCACACGCTGCATAGGCGCCAAAGTGAATCACCGTCTGGTGCCACTGAGTCATAAAATTGAAAGTGGAGATCAGGTTGAGGTCATCACCTCTTCCAAGCAACACCCATCGGAAGACTGGTTGCAGTTCCTCATCACCGCAAAAGCGAAATCAGGAGTCAAGAATTATCTCAAAGAAGAGAAACGGAAAACTGCTGACAATGGCAAAGCTCAGCTGAAGAAGAAGCTGGAAGCTTTGAATACCTCAATGTCTCAGCACAACATCAACGAATTGGTACAGTTCTACAGAAAGGCTTCTCCGCTGGACCTGTATTACGCCATTGCGGTGGGTAGCGTAGACCTGAACGAGCTGAAAACATTCTCCGTCTACGGCGACAAACTCATGCACCCGTCGCGCGAGATCCGAAACGACACACGCAATCTGCCGGAGGAAGACAACCTGAAAGGCAAAGCAGGAAAGAACGCTGAGCTGGTAATCTTCGGAGAGCGGTCAGACAAGATCTTGTACAAACTGGCACAGTGCTGCCAGCCCATTCCCGGTGACGATGTGTTTGGATTCGTTACTTCCGGCGAGGGCCTCAAGATCCACAGGGCCGATTGTCCCAATGCAGCACAGTTGCTTGCCAATTACGGGCATAGAGTAGTGAAGACAAAATGGGCCAAGAACAAGGAGATATCTTTTCTTACAGGTGTGCGCATCACCGGTCTCGATGATGTGGGCGTGATCCAGAAGATCACCAATATCATTTCAGGAGAGTTGCGACTTAATATGCGCTCTTTGAGCATCGACTCGAAAGATGGGATGTTCGAGGGCACGATCATGGTTTACGTTCACGACCGCGAAGAGCTCAATATCTTTTGCAACAGGCTGGGCGCATTGGAGGGTATCAGTAAAATAGAACGTATCGATAACCCGGAGGGTTAATGAAGTGTCCTTAAGCCTGTGTTATTACATTTTGTTCACACGACTAGTTTACAGTGAATATTATTATATTCGCATGTTCAACAGTTTGTGTAAACCAGTTTGGCTTTATTATGATGAAACGCTTGCTATTATTTCCTGCTTTGTTCTTCGGAATGTCCGTTTTCGGTCAAGGCAACATAAATGTCCAGATGATCTATGTGAAGGGTGGGTATTTTTTCAGAGGTGCAGATGAGCCTAAGTACTCAGGAGAGGAATTTGCCAATGAAAAACCCGTCCATAGGGTAAACGTTTCCAGTTTTGCCATCAGCAAATATGAGATCACACAGGGTCAATGGCGCACACTTATGGGCATATTGCCGGCTTCATATATCGGAACAGACTATGTAAATAAAGAATGCGACGACTGTCCGGTTGTTAAAGTGAACTATGACGAGGTACAGGAGTTTATCCGCAGGCTGAACGAAAAGTACCCGGGAAAAAACTACCGCCTGCCTACCGAGTTGGAATGGGAATATGCCGCAAGGGGAGGGAAGTATTCGGGCAACTACCGCTATGCAGGCAGCAATAAACTTAGTACTGTAGGATGGTACGGAAAACCAAAAGGTGCCACACATCCGGTAGGGGAGAAACAACCTAATGAGTTGGGTATATACGACATGTCTGGGAACGTAATGGAATGGTGCTCAGATTGGTATGATGCCGATTATTATAAAACAACGCTTGATGCTGTTGACCCTAAAGGCCCTGCAAAAGGCGATAAGAAAGTGGCGCGCGGCGGTTCGTATTTTGATGATGATGTGGTTTGCCGCACTGTGTACCGCAGCCGTTTTGCGGCTAAGACCCGCCAATGGAATCTGGGATTCAGATTAGCCACCGATAACTAAAAAATTGATTCATATAATGTAAAATGCCCCGTGTATACGGGGCATTTTACATTATACACTTTAGTAAAAACTACGCGTTTTTGATGGCCGCAATTCCCGGAAGAACTTTACCCTCAAAGAACTCCAGCATGGCACCACCACCGGTCGATACGTAGCTAACCTTGTCTGCCAGGTTGAATTTGTTAACAGCAGCAACGCTATCGCCACCACCTACCAGCGAAAATGCGCCATTTGCAGTAGCCGCTGCAACCGCCTCCGCTATAGCCTTGGTACCGTGTTGGAATTTGTCCATCTCAAAAACACCCATCGGGCCGTTCCAAAGAATGGTCTTGGAGTTGCCGATCACTTTACTGAAATGGTCTATAGCCATCTGGCCGATGTCCAGACCCATCCAACCGTCAGGAATTTCAGTGCTTACTGCTGATGATGTAGCGGCATCTGCGGCAAATTTATCAGCCAGTATGCTGTCGCCGGGCAAATGGATAAAAACCCCTTTGTCAGCTGCCTTCTTCAGCAGGTCCGTTGCCATATCCAAACGATCATCTTCGCAAAGCGAATTTCCGATCTTACCTCCCTGCGCTCTAAAGAATGTGTAAGCCATACCACCACCTATGATGATGTCTGTAGCTTTCTCCAGCAGATTCTCAATGATTAGGATCTTGTCTGATACTTTAGCACCACCGATGATGGCTACAAATGGCTTTTTAGCATTATGCATCACTTCTTCAGCAGCTTTTACTTCGCCCTCCATCAGCAGACCAAACATCTTCTTACCGGCAGCGAAATTATCAGCTATTACGGCAGTTGATGCGTGTGCACGGTGCGCCGTGCCAAATGCATCGTTTACATACACGTCACCCAGTTTTGCCAGTTTAGTGGCGAAATCAACATCGCCCTTTTCTTCTTGCTTGTAGTAGCGCAAGTTTTCCAACAGCAATACTTCACCCGATCTCAATGCTGCTGCTTTGGTAGCCGCGTCTTCGCTGATGCAATCATCAGAAAACTGAACGGTAACACCCAACAGGGTAGAAAGGTGCGCCACTACAGGCTTTAGTGAGAAATCGGCCAGTGTTAGGTGCGGCTTTTTCTCAATATCCTTCAGTGGGCGCCCCCAGTGGCTCATCAGCACAACGCTTCCGCCATCGGCCAGTACTTTTTTAATAGTAGGCAGTGCGGCGCGGATACGGGTATCATCAGTTATCACTCCGTTCTTTATGGGTACGTTGAAGTCCACACGTATCAAGGCGCGCTCGCCATTGAAATTATGACCAGAAAATGTTGACATATAGTTAGGTTGATTTTTGTTATATATAATAGGGGAGCGACCCCTCTTTTCATTTCCCTTTAATTACTAAAGCCTCCGGTCGAAGGCTTTAGTAAATTTATGCAATATGTACCGGATCATTTAAACCCGGAGGCGATTAGTGATTATTTGCTGATCAGGCCTGCAAAGTACTTAACTGTGCGAACGAGCTGGCTTACATAGCTCATTTCGTTGTCGTACCAGCTGATGGTCTTAACCATCTGAGTGTCACCAACGGTGATAACCTTGGTCTGAGTAGCGTCGAACAAAGAACCGAATGAAGTGCCGATGATGTCGCTGCTCACGATCTCATCTTCGTTATAACCGAAGCTTTCGTTAGCTGCTGCTTTCATAGCCGCGTTCACTTCTTCGATAGATGTTTTCTTGCCCAGTACAGTAACCAGTTCTGTCAGAGAGCCGGTAACGGTAGGTACGCGCTGTGCAGAACCGTCCAGTTTACCTTTCAGTTCAGGCAATACCAGGCCGATAGCCTTTGCAGCACCTGTAGAGTTCGGAACAATGTTCTCTGCAGCTGCACGTGCACGACGCAGGTCACCTTTAGCATGTGGGGCATCCAGTGTGTTCTGGTCATTAGTGTAGGCGTGAACGGTTGTCATCAGACCGGTAACGATCCCGAATGAATCATTCAGAACTTTCGCCATTGGTGCGAGACAGTTTGTAGTACATGAAGCACAGCTGATAACTGTTTCGCTGCCGTCCAGGATACTATGGTTCACATTGAAAACTACAGTTTTCATGTCGCCGGTAGCCGGTGCAGAGATAACAACACGCTTAGCGCCTGCTGCAATGTGTCCTTCAGCCTTTTCTTTATCGGTAAAGAAACCGGTACATTCCAGAACCACGTCAACTTCGTGAGCTCCCCAAGGGATCTGTGAAGGGTCTTTCTGAGCGTAGATCTTAATTTCTTTTCCATTTACCACGATCGAAGCATCGGTGTGGGTAACATTTTCATTGAAACGGCCCTGAGCGGTGTCGTACTTCAGCAGGTGGGCGAGTACGTTAGGCTTTGTAAGGTCATTGATCGCAACAACTTCTATCCCTTCCATGTTGTGTATCTGACGGAAGGCTAAACGGCCGATGCGGCCAAAACCATTGATGGCAACTTTTACTTTACTCATGTTTGAAAATAAATTAAAGATCGTTTTTTATAAATGTGGCGCAAAGGTAGGGAAAATATTCAGTAGGAAAAGTGAACCTGAATTTGTCTGCACACGTTCTTAACATCTTTTTCTGATCAGGTATTATCCAACAATGAGCCATTCGTTTGCCCTGTAGAGTAGTGGTTTAAAATATGAGATTTACGTTCTTGAATTACACGAGTATTAGTAAGTATGTGCCTAACTAAATAAAAATCAATATTTTATTTACTTAACATAACGTAAATTATAGGACAGACAGGCTAAAAATCCGAAAGGTTGGGTAAACGTTAGAAACTAACCAATCAATTACAGAGCCACCTATAGATCGGTGTAATGCCTCGTCAAAAACAGAGATAATTCCTTGGTGCTTTCTTCAACAGTCTGCCGGTACTGAGCATAGATCTTTTCGCAAAGGTCCTGGTC
>JBIKSN010000353.1:0-2589 GCA_044348585.1 Flavipsychrobacter sp. | reverse complement strand
CTGATCACCTGCATTGCTGCCATCTCATCGGCCGACCTTCCTGCATTCCGGATAACTGTAGTGCCGTTATGTAGCAATGCGGCAGCAAGTGCACGCTGAGTGAGGCTCTTGGATGGTGGTGCTGTTATGGTTCCCGAAATTGTTCCCGGTTCAACTGTTAACTTCATGTCGTTTGAGTGCTGATTCTATTTCCGGGAATGTAAGCGGGCAGATCACCCCTTTTCCTATCTGCTCCAATAATATGTAGTCTATGTGTTCCTTGGTTCGTTTTTTATCGGCCTTTAGTAGCGCGATGATCTTGTCAGTATCTATGGCATGTGTATGAGGAAGCCCATAACGGCGCAAAAGGTCTTTGAGTTTTGCCGGCACATCCTGCGGCAGACCGCATTTCTCCACCGACATAGCGGCTGCGATCACCATGCCTATCCCCACCGCTACGCCATGCGGCAGCTTATAGGTTGTTTCAATGGCATGACCTGCAGTATGCCCGAAGTTCAGCAGCTTTCTAATGCCTTTTTCGTGCTCATCTTCGGCTACTGTTTTGTTTTTCAGGTCGGCACACGTTCTTATGAGTCCATTCAGCGCGTCCGCATTTGTCCGGTAATTATGTATGTCATGAGAAGCAAGCTGTGTGAACAGTGCCGCATCAAAAATGCATGCGTATTTTATTACCTCTGCAAATCCAATACTCCACTCAACATCGGGTAATGAAGATAGCAGGGTCGGGTCAAATAGCAGGAAGTCAGGCTGCCTTATTGTTCCGATAATGTTCTTGTGAGGACCCGTATTCACTCCGTTCTTCCCGCCTATGGCCGCGTCCACCATTGCCAGCAGCGTTGTGGGAACGAAGCCGCACTTTATACCTCTCATATAAACCGCAGCTACAAATCCGGTTATGTCGCAAACTACACCGCCACCAACACCCACCAGCCATGTCTGTCGGGTTGCCTCAGCGTCCAGCAATTCTTTACAAAGCCGTTCCATGGTGGCGAGTGTCTTGCTTTCTTCGCCGGCAGGTATTACCAATGTTGTTTTCCCTTCAAATATGTCGGGGTGTGCCGTCGCTACATTGCTGTCGGTAATAAAGACAATATTGTCATTTGTGCATATCTGTGGCAACAGAGATACCGGGCTATTGTAGTAATAGTCAACTGTTGCCGATGAAAAGCGCACTTGCTGCATGTGCAACAAATGTACTTCATAACTATTAGTTATCAGAGAGGTGTGTTTGCCCTGCATGGTAACAAACTATTACCCTATAAATCCCATTTTGGAGATATGTGTACCTTTGCAAGCTTATGAGTAAGATGGGTAAAGTTCTGGTGGCCATGAGCGGCGGTATAGATAGTACCGTGGCTGCGCTCATGTTGCATCAGCAAGGCTACGAAGTGGTGGGTGTTACAATGAAGACGTGGGACTATGCGTCATCGGGTGGTGGAAAGAAGGAGACCGGGTGCTGCAACCTGGACTCGTTCAATGATGCCCGCCAGGCGGCCGTTGAGCATGGATTCCCACATTACGTGTTGGATATACGTGAGGAGTTTGGCGATTATGTGGTCAATAACTTTGTGGAAGAATACATAGCCGGTCGCACCCCTAATCCCTGCGTGTTGTGCAATACGCACATAAAGTGGGCCGCATTGCTGAAGCGTGCCAATGCGCTGGATTGCGATTTTATTGCTACCGGCCATTACGTAAAGGTGCGAGAAGAGAACAGTCGGTTTGTGCTCTCAAAGGCCCGTGACCTTACCAAGGATCAGAGTTATGTATTGTGGGGTTTGGGACAAGATTGTCTTTCGCGTAGCATCTACCCGTTAGGTGATATGCTGAAGACGGAGGTACGTCAGTTGGCTTTCGATATGGGATACGCAGAGCTGTCTAAGAAGGCTGAAAGCTATGAGATATGTTTTGTGCCGGATAATGACTATCGCGGTTTTCTAAAGCGAAACGTCGACGGACTGGAGGACAGAGTGAAAGGAGGCGATTTTGTATTAGCCGACGGTAAAGTTATAGGTAAGCATAGCGGCTACCCATTCTATACCATAGGGCAGCGCAAGGGTCTTGAAGTGGCCCTGGGGCGTCCGATGTTTGTAACCAACATTATACCTGAGACCAACACCGTGGTGCTGGGCGAAATAGATGAACTGAAGCGAAGTGAGATGAAAGTACACGGACTGAATATGGTGAAGTATGATACCATAACACCCGGAATGGAGGCTGTTGCCAAGATCAGGTACCGCGATGCAGGAACTGAAAGCACACTGGAGCCGATCAGTGCCGATTCGGTACATGTTACCTTCCATCATTCTGTAAATAGCATTGCGCCGGGCCAGTCGGCTGTGTTTTACGAGGGCGATGATGTGATAGCAGGTGGTATCATTGGCCGTTAAACAAGCATCTTAACGTTGGTATACTAAGAGAGGGCAGCCAAGGCTGCCCTCTCTTAGTATAATTTCGGAGACCCGTCTTACAGATTGTCCAGAATGAAGTTGGTCATTTTGGTGTACAGGTGCAAGCTCGTGTTGCCTCCCGATATGCCATGTGCCTTGTCGGGATAGTAGGCATTATCGAATTGTTTGTTCGCATTAA
>JBIKSN010000399.1:0-2597 GCA_044348585.1 Flavipsychrobacter sp. | reverse complement strand
GCGGTTTAAGATGGCTAATATCATAGTACATCAGCAAACCCCTTCGTCAGAACGTGCTCAGTACACTAACAGAGGTGCGTTGATTGAGGAAATGTTAGAACCTTCCTTAGAAGAACTACATTTAAACAAAGGTGTACAACAGGACTACGAGATAGTCTTAGGATTATTTAATCCTTCTAGATATAACATACCTGCGCACAATGGGTATGATGTATCTATTCTAGGCGCAAAGTATCGTTCCCTTATGTTTTTAAAGGATCGACATTTTGGCTTAGAGAACTCTTGTGTAGGACTATATTTTAATGGGGCAAATGGAGAATATTTAGAGTTGCCCAGACCTGAAGAGATGAATAGTCCATCAAAGAGTTATTACGAGCATTATTCTAAATTATGACAAATAAACTAAGAACAGTATACGAAGAAATGGCAAAAAGAGTCGGCATTACTATCGATGAGATAGATTTTACCGACGAGAATTGGTTTACAACACAAAAGTGGACAGTAAGAGAAGAGATCGATTTTAAAAATTGGCTCATAGAATTTATGGAAAATAATCCAGAAGTAGTAGATGAACTAGAAGAAGAAGGCATCGTCCGTAGGGATATTAAAGAAATGGCCATAGACTTCGTAATCTTTTATGGATGGGATTTTAAAAAATCAAATAATAATTAACTAATCATTCATGTCAAGCAAATTAATCGCAATTGTAGGTCCGAGCGGGACTGGGAAATCAACTTCCATTAAATCGCTAAACCCAAAAGAAACTTTTATTATTAACGTAGCAAGGAAAGAGCTACCATTCAGAGGGGCAGAAAAGCTTTACAACGTAGCTGCTAAGAACTACATGGAAGTAGATGACATAGCACAAATTACAGGACTTTTAAACACTATTAGTGAGAAGGCTCCACACATTAAGAACGTAATTATGGACGATGCTATTTATTCTATGTCTTTCTTGATGATGCGTAAAGCTAACGAGGTTGGTTTTTCTAAATTCACGAATCTTGCACAGCAAGTAACTAATCTGTTGACTACTGCACGCAGACTTCGTAATGACCTTAAAGTATTTTACATCACTCACTCCGAGAACATCGAAGATGAAGGTAAGATTGTAGGTCAGAAAATCAAAACAATAGGCAAGGCACTAGATAACCAAATTGTGTTAGAGGGCTTGTTCACTATTGCTTTGTACACTCACGTAGACGAGGACAAGAATGGTTCTCCTACTTATCACTTTGTGACTAATCGTTTCCGTAATTACCCAGCTAAGAGTCCTATGGATATGTTTCCTGAAACTCTTATTCCCAACGACCTTCAGTTGGTGTGTAACATGGTAGACGAGTATTACAACGATGACACAGCAACCCCTGCTCCCGTAGCAAGTATTTCAAAGAAAGTAAAACAATCATTAACCGAACCCGAAACCGAAAACAACTAAAATTAAAATTATGAATTTAAACGAATTAGAAACCAGAGAACCAGCCAGTCGTAAATTAGTAACTGGATTTGCACCAATTCAAATTATTGCTGTTAACCCTGACGTAAAGAAACTACGTGAGATTTTAAACACAGATGATGTTAAAGAACCAAACTATGAGGCCGAGAGAGGTGTGCGTCTAGATTTTTGGTTTGTTAGTCACCCTATGTCTAAAATCGAGTTTAAAGGTAGATTTGCTATGTGGGCATCTAGCGATGTTCGTGTATCTAAATCTGAAAAGAAACAGTACATAGACAATTACACAAAAACTATGTGGGCTATGAACTTAGCTAATGCTAGCGAAATTATGGCTAACATTAAAGATGATCGTCGTTTGGATATGAAGAGCATTCGTGAAGCAAAAGAAGGTGAAGAGAACGTTTACAACCTTATGAAAGCGTATGCTAATGCAAGTCCAAAGACTAAACCATTTGTGCTTGATGATTGGAACGCTATTGCAAAGGGTAATGGTTCTGAATTACAGGCATTTTTTGAGCACTTCAATAAACTTAACGGAGGTGTTAAGGTATTGATGGGCGTTAAAGAAGGTAAATATCAAGATGTATTTACTGGAATTTTCTTGAACGTAAACGGTAGAATTACTGACTATGTTACTTCTCGTGTAACAGGTGAGTATGGATATAAATCAGATTACCAAGGTAACTTTGATTTAAAAGAATACGACATAGAAGCTGCGCCTGCAACAACTGAGGTTGAGAACAGCGTAAGTGATATGTTTGGTTCATCTAGCAACGCTCCTAATCCTTTTGCGGATACAGAGGACGACGGAACTATTCCTTTTTAATTAATTTAAGGGGACTAGTAACATAGTCCCCTTTTTATTATGGATGTAAATCAAATTGAAATACAGACAACTGTACAAGACCTCTACAAAATAGTAGGTCAAGATAGAATTATGGAAGAGTATTTCCAGGATTCTATTATTTTAGGTAAACGATACTTTAATCCTTTTCGAGAAGATTCTAATGCAGGTTGCTTCTTTAAGTGGTCAAGGCAAGGTAATCTTTATTTTGTAGACTACGCAACAGAACAAGTGTATTACAATTCAATTCACATTGCTATGCTGAGAACTGGCTATACTTATCCAGATATTCTCTTT
>JBIKSN010000378.1:0-2620 GCA_044348585.1 Flavipsychrobacter sp. | reverse complement strand
ATCCGTGGACCAATCCCATTGCCAACCGACAAGCACCGCTTCACGGTTATCCGTGGACCACACATTGACAAGGACTCACGCGAGCACTTCGAAATGCGTATCCACAAGCGTCTCATCGACATCGTTGAGCCCAACAACAAGACCATCGATTCGCTTCAGCGCATCGAACTTCCTGCGGGCGTTGACATCGAGATCAAGATTCAGGGCTAAATCCCCTCAAACGATTTATAGAAAGGGGCGGTCGCAAGACCGCCCCTTTTGTATTTCCCGGGAAAGCAACTTCTTACGAGATTCTTTTATTTATGCGTCCTGTGACCCACCGATGGGATAGATACTTAGTACATGAGCATCGATTCACATTGGGTCAACACACCGCCACAGATTCCTACTAACCGCCCAAGGAAGCCGCGACTGATTGCACTCGCTGTTGTGTTAACGACAGCTTTTGCTGGAGGCATTGTCGGAGGAATCGTTGGTTCATCTGCGACGGAGAATTCAAGTAGCAATACCCCGTTGATTACTGCTGCGCCGTTGAAGGCTGGTCAGGTGGGTAATAGCAGTGTTGCTAAGGCTGCAAACATCATTGCGCCCAGTGTCGTCACAATCGACAGCTTGGGTGCAAACAGTGAATCAGTGGGGACTGGCATCATTATTTCAAGTGACGGTGAAATTCTGACGAACAGTCATGTCATTGAGGGTGCAGAAGAAGTGCGTGTTCGACTGAGTGGCGCAACAGATCCGATTATGGCTGATGTCCTTGCTATGGATCCGAGTAACGACATCGGGTTGATCAAACTGCGCAACACAACAGGGTTGACTGCTGCAACATTTGCAGATCCAGAATCAATTGCTGTTGGTGATCAAGTGGTGGCAGTGGGATACGCGCTTGCACTTGATGGTGGGCCGAGCGTGACATCTGGAATCATCTCTGCTTTAAACCGCACTCTGCAGATGGATCAAGAAACGTTTCTTGACAGATTGATTCAGACTGACGCAGCAATCTCCTCCGGAAATTCTGGTGGACCACTGATCAACATGAATGGTCAAGTCATTGGAATCAATACTGCTGTTGCCAATGGTGGTGTCAGTAGTGCTGCAAATAACATTGGTTTTGCTATCTCAGTCGCTGAAGTACAACGAGTATCAAAGATTCTTCAAGATAAATCAAATGGCATTACTCGTGAGCAAGGTTTCCTTGGTATCAGTCTTGGTAGTCGTGATGATGGTGGCTCAGGTGCCGTGATTGGAGAAGTTACTGCTGGTTCTCCCGCAGAAAAAGCTGGCGTGAAAGTCAATGACATTGTTCTCTCAGTGAATGGTCAGATGATTACAGGCGATACGTCTCTTGTCGCAATCATTCGTGACTCTGCTCCTGGTGACAAGATCACGATCACTGTTCAGCGCAATGGAAAGAAGCAAGATCTCATTGCAACCTTGGTCGCACGACCAAAGGAATAACAAAAAGAATCAGTTCACCGATACGCGAGGGAATCGCGCATCATCCAAAACGTCGCCATCGTTCAGACCTTCGGGTTCGAATGGTGGCGACGTTTTCCATGGGCGTGTAATCCATCGTGCGTCATCACCGACGTATCGATAACTGACGATGCGACGACGTAATGGATGCGACGCCGTACCCGGTGCTGAGTGCAACGTACGGAAATGAAATGCAACAACATCGCCAGGTTGCACATTGCACACAATTGTTTCCCCGAGTGATTCAAGTTCTTCGACACTCGGAAACAATTCAAAGCCGGCTGCATCCGCTACGTAAGGAGAGTCATCAACAAATCGATTGGGAATGAAGCGACGTGCGATGCGGTGGCTGCCGGAGATACATCGCAATGCAATGGTGGCAGGGATCGGATCGAGCGGCACCCAGATACTCACGTTGTCCATACCTTCGACTCCGTAGTACGGGTCATCATGGTGCCAGGGGGTCGGGGTGCTCGTCCCCGGCTCCTTCACAAGGACATGTTCGTGGAAGAAACGGGGCTGATTCGTGCCCATGAGTTGGCCGGCAATCTGAGGCAAGACCCCAGAGAGGGCAGTGTCGGCATATTCAGGGATCCGCTGCCAGTTCACGTAATCGTCGAAAAAGCGGCCATCTGAGTCCGCGGGGGTGTAGTCGTTCGACCAGGAGCTGGGGGAATCGAGGTTCGTTGTGACGGCTTTTTCAATGCTGGTAAGGGTTTGCGGGGAAATGAGGCCTTGAAGAACCACGACTCCATCGCGCTGGTACGTCTCTATCTGTTCAGGGGTAAGCGTGACCACGCCTTCGATGGTAGGTCTCGGATTACCCTCGCCCCAATGTTCATGATTTCACAATCACACAAAATGTGGGGTGAGCAGAATCAATGGCAACGATGAGGATCTCTTCAGACAAGGAATTCCTTGGGTTCTCACCATTGTTGTCGGGGCATTCCGCCGATAGCGTTCCTACTCCGTGCGATTCGGACCTCGGTCCGGAAACCAAGAATTGTCGAAAACACAATCGACGTCTGTGAAGGCCGCGATGCAGTAATGCAACGTGGAACCACACAGCAAACCCAGACAGATGCTCCGTCAACAGAAATGTTGTCGGAGCATTTGCGTGAATAACCAACGAGAAAAAGGGTTG
>JBIKSN010000082.1:0-10934 GCA_044348585.1 Flavipsychrobacter sp. | reverse complement strand
GTGATTATGTCTTACAGAGAGGCCGAGGCGTCCTTGAACAACATGCAGGAATTGCTGAGGAAACCTGTAGAGTATATCCCTGAGTCCCCCGAAAAGATCAACGACATTGAAGAGGTCGTTTTTTCAGATGTGCTCTTCAAACACAATAGCTCCAATCGTCCTGCGCTCGATGGTATTTCGTTCAAGGTTGGTCTCGGTGAGACCATCGCCTTTGTCGGCCCCTCAGGCAGCGGAAAGACAACGCTGGTAAAGCTGCTGGTGGGCCTGTATCAGCCCGGCCGTGGCGACATTTCGTACAACGGGCATAGTTTTTCGCGTATAGATTATGAAGAACTCCGTCACCAGATGGGGTTGGTTACTCAGGATCCGCAGTTGTTCTCGGGTACCATTCGCGAGAATCTCCTGTTTGTTAACCCTACAGCTACCGAAGACGACATCAAGCTTGTGTTACAGCAGGCCTCATGTCAGAACCTCTTGTCGCGTGCCGAAAATGGTCTTGATACCGTGATAGGGGAGGGAGGCCTGAAGCTGTCGGGAGGAGAACGTCAGAGGATCTCGATAGCCCGTGCCTTGCTGCGTCGTCCGCGCCTGATGATATTTGATGAGGCTACCTCGGCGCTCGACTCATTGACTGAGGAGGAAATATCGCAGACTATCCGCAGCGTTACAGCTCGTCGCGAGCACATCACGATCATGATCGCTCACAGGCTTTCTACGATCATGCATGCCGACCGTATTTACGTCCTTGAAAAAGGCAATATTGTAGAGACTGGCTCTCATGAAGCGCTGTTGGCCGATCGTGGTCTTTATTATGCCATGTGGCGGCAACAGATAGGCGAGCGCAAGTAGATGGCCCGCGCTTTAAGTGATCGCAGATCCCTGTTTGCTACCGGCATGCTCCTCAGTTGCTTATTTACCTGTTCGCGCACGAAGTGGACGGTTTCAACGCACTTGAGGTCACAAGATCGACAGATTCATGTTCTTTAATGTGCCGCTGCGCAAGCTCTGATTGGTTTCAGTAGCGCTTTCCTGCCTCCGACCCATCACGGCGGGGACTTTTTATTGATATATAGCCTGCCGGACTGAGATATCGGTCACTAATTCCATCTTTAACAGCACTTTTCCACCCTTTTAGGTCGTTTGGCGTTATTTTTGCAACTATTTGTGTAATTTATCTCCGGTCCTGAAACGAGCTCTGAAAATATCGGGTTATGTAGTATTGGTTATCCTCCTGCTTCTGCTGATGGTGGTAGCACTGATCAACTTTTCTCCCATACAGACCTACCTGGCGCAAAAAGCAACGGACATACTCTCCGAACGATTGCAGACAAAGGTCAAAGTGGCCAATGTTCGCATAGGTATCCTGAATAGTCTCCTTATTCAGGGGGTATATGTCGAAGACCAGTCAAAGGATACTTTGCTCTATGCAGGGGAGATATCTGTTCGTATCACCGACTGGTTCATCTTTAAGAACAAGCCGGTCATTCAATATGTTGGTCTCCGCAACACATCTGTGAATTTAAAACGCAGCAATGACTCTAAGGTCTGGAACTACGATTTTATTGCAGATGCTTTCGCATCTGCCCCAAAGAAGAATAAAAAGCAGTCGCAACCATTTGAAATAGACCTGAAAAAGGTGGAGATGGAAAACGTCCGATTTCACATGCACGACAAGTGGATCGGGGAGGACATGGAATATGACATCGGCTCATTGCTGGTCAATTCTGATGGGTTGAATATTCCGAAGAAGCTTATTGATATCAGAACGATTGCCGTTAGTAACACTTCGATCTTCATTAACGAGTACAAAGGCGGCCGTCCGCGCCATCTTCGTCCCAAATATCTCGACACTTTTGACGTCACCCCTTTCAACCCGGACATGTGGGTGGTAAATGTCACGAAGGTAGATCTCAAGGATTGTTCGTTCATGCTGAAAGCGGACGACGATGCGCCTACACCCAACGAGTTTGATGAAAGTCACATGGACATCCGGAAGATCAATATAGACGTTACGGATGTGCACATTATAGGCGACACCATCAGGGGAGATATCAATAACGTCACAGCCGAGGAACGTTGTGGTATTGCCATCCGCAAGATGAAGTGTAAGGCTACCGTATCGCCCATCGCTTCCATTAGTGAGGACCTTTACCTGGCCACCGATTATAGCGAGCTGCGCAATTATTACGCGATGCACTATCGTCACTTCCCCGATTTTAATCACTACCTCGATAGTGTGACGATGGTGGCACACTTGCGCGACGCGAAGGTAGATAAAAGAGATATTGAGTTCTTTGCAAAGGAAATGAAGGACTTCCCGGAAATGAAGGTGACCATAAGCGGAGACGTCAGGGGGAAAGTGACCAACATTTCGGCGAAAAACCTTAACGTTTCCGATGGCAGAGTGGCATTGAAGGGCGACCTGACTATGACCGGACTACCTGATATTTATTCAACGTATATAACCTTGTCCAAAGGAGAGATCCTCACCACCGGAAAAGGCATTGTGCATTATGCGCCCGCATTGCATAACAATCCTAACATTGCTGCGGATAGCATCACCTTCGCTTTCTTCTCCGGCAACTACAAGGGATACCTGGAGGATTTTCAGGTTGCCGGCGTGCTCAAGACAAACATGGGCGCCGTAGGTGCCGACGTTCGTATGAAATTGCCCGGGTTCAGGCCGGCTGATGTTACCTATTCCGGCGTTGTCAACACCGATCAGCTTCAATTGGGCAGGCTCCTCAGACAACCAATTCTCGGAAATATCACAGCCAATGAAAAGATCTCAGGAACTTCTTTCGATCCTGAAGTGATGCAGCTCCGAATGGATGGTCTGCTCAACGAGTTCGGCGTCAATGGCTACAACTATCACAACATTTACACCAATGGGGTGTTGGCAAAAAAAGAGTTTAAGGGGAAGCTGATCGTAGATGATCCGAATCTGGCCCTAACGTTCGATGGTGGGCTCAACTATGCCGACAAACTCATGAAGATCAATGCGACAGCGCACTTGCTCTCTGCAAACTTCCGTGAGATAAAGCTCACGCCCGACAACTTCACCGCGGCTGCCGACTTTGACCTCAACTGCACAGGAAGTACTATTGATGACTTTTACGGAAATGCTAAACTGTTCAATATCGACCTCAAGCGGAACGGGCATAAACTCGCCGTCGACTCTTTGTTCATGTTGTCGTCCGGAACTGATCGCAACCGCCACATCAGCCTCACCAGCGACGCCTTTACTGCAGAGATAAACGGTAACTATCGCCTCAGCGCATTGCCCGCATCGGTTCAGTATTATCTGTCCCGTTACATCCCCAACTACATCAAGGCGCCTGAGAAATACGCGCCCGATCAGGATATTAGTTTCCGTATCACCACTGCAAGGGTGGACAGCATTTTTGCCATCACGCTCCCCATCTTGCGTGGTTTCGATAATTCAGTAGTTTCCGGCTCTTTGAATACGAATGCGAAGAAGTTGTTGCTGAACGCAACTGTTCCCTATGGGCGGGTGGGTAATGTTCATTTGCGTAACGTAAGCATACTGGGCGAAGGTGATTTTAATGTACTGGGTGTCAATACCACCGTTGGTAACATCGCCCTCGGTGACAGTATTTTACATGGTGGTCTCAGCCTCACTGCTACCGTAGGAAGCGATTCTATATTGTTCAATCTTGCCACGATGTCGCCCGACAGGGCAAGTTCCTTTGCGCTCAATGGTCGCATATTTGCTCACCGTGATACGCTGAGCCTGAACATTTTCCCTTCGCAGTTCTACTTAAATCGTGTTAAGTGGCATATAGCAGGCGGCAGTAGTGTCGTTTATTCCGATAAGTACCTCAGTGTGTCTGGTGTCAACCTTAGTTCCGGTATCCAGCGGGTTTCACTTTCTTCTACGCCTGGTCCGGGCAGCGGGCTCGTAGTAAATACCACCAACCTGGATATGGCGCAGCTTGGCGACCTCCTTGGCCTTTCGTCTCTACAGGCCGATGGTCGCATAAACGGTAACATCGTAGTGGCAAACACATTCACCAATACCGAGATCAGCACCAATATTCGCGCAAGCGGCGTTAAGTTGGGAAGCGACACTGTCGGCGCTATAAATGCCGTTGGTCGTTGGGATGTGGTCAGGAAGATGTTGTACATCGACCCACAGACCGGAGTATATCGCGATCATGCAAGTGTTTCGGCATCAGGGCAGGTTGCGCTCGATAGTGCTGCGGCCGAGATGATCAATGGTGCAATTACGTTCAATAATGCCCGGGTAGCATGGGCGGCGCCGTTCCTTACGGGTTTGTTCAGCAACATTCGTGGTGCGGTCAACGGTACTGTATCTGTTACCGGCTCCAACGACAAACCTGTAATGGAGGGAAAGCTTTCTGTTTCAGACATTGGCTTCCGCCTCGATTACCTCGGCTGTTATTACACTATTCCTAAGGCTACCATTGGTGTCACCAATCAGCGCATCAGTCTGGGGCAGATACAGGTATTCGATAGCTATAAGAATGTTGCCCTGCTTTCAGGTTACTTCTCGCACGAGCTTTTTAGTAAGATGCGTATGCGTCTTAAGGTCACCACACCCAAAATGGAGCTGATGAATCTGGCGCGGAACGAAAACGAATTGTTCTATGGCAAGATGATCGCCGGCATGGATTCATTTACTATTCGTGGCCCGTTCAATAATATCCGTCTGAACCTTTACAACGGTTATCCGGCAGCAAAGTCGGTATTGTATATCCCATCCAGTTCCGGCGGGTATGTGGGGGCTTACAGCTACGTGTCATTTAAAAGTTATGGCGCAGATCAGGACAAGGTTGATCGTCATACCAAGGACAAGATATCTATCAACCTCGATGCTAATCTGAACGAGCTGGCCGAGATACACATTGTGATGGATGCCGCCACCGGAGACGAGATTGTAGCCACCGGAAAAGGAAACGTGCAAATGGACATACCGCCCAGCAATGATATGCGCATGTCCGGGCTTTATACCATCAATCAGGGTTACTACACACTCACATTCCAGCAGGTCGGCATCCACCGTATGTTCCGTCTCAATCAGGGCAGCACCATCGCGTTCAACGGTCCTTTTGAATCTACACAGATCGCCGTGGACGCTATTTATTCTGTTAAGGCGCGTCTGTATGACCTTCTTTCCTCGGGCGAGCGTATGATGATACGTGACAACGAAGCCCGCGACGCGCAGGCGCCGCAGGTAGTAAATGTGATGTTGCATATGAAGGGACCTATTTATACGCCGCAGCTCACATTCGATCTCGATCTGGAAAGCAAGCACACAAAAGGCTCTCTCGCTTATTCTAAGCTGTTACTCATCAACAACGACGATCGTCAGAAGTTCGATCAGGTGGCCTCACTGTTGCTGGTGGGTGCATTCATTCCGCCTGAAGGTATGGGGCAGGGTGCGCTCAGTGGTGCCATCAACAATGTTAGCCAGATCATCTCTTCAACTGCTTCGTCAGGGCTCACAAACATCGTGAACAGGTTGATAGGAGACCGTAATCTCAATGTGGCGGTCAAGTACACTAACTATAACTACAGCGATCAGTCACAACAGATCGCAGGGGTCAACAGAAGTCAGTTGAAACTGGGCGTTACTAAAAATTATCTCAACGATCGTTTGCTCATTTCCGTGGGCAGCACTTCCGATTGGGGTAGGCCGGCAACAACCAATGCCGCAACCTCATTCAATGTTGCCGGTGATTTCAGGTTGCAGTACTTGCTGGCACCGGCCAGTGGCCTTCGCTTAAATGCGTTTCACACCAGCGACTATGACCTTACAAGAGACCGCAATATCCAGCGCTCAGGCGTAGGTATCAGTTGGCGTCGTTCCTTCGATAATCTCGATGAATTATTCCATGCAGGCAGGTATGCCCGTCAGCAAAAAGAAAAGCAGATGAAGGTAATTCAGGCCGCACTCGACTCTACCTCAAAACACGAGGAGTAAGCCTCAAAGGTTCCCACACGGTTAGCGGCCAACCGGATTAGTTCATGTTCTTCCGGTGATACTTTATCAGACCCTCCATAGGGCTTTGCACAATCTTTCCCAGTTCCAGTTCATATTGGTTGCATAGGCTCTCTATAACATCCCTGAATGTATATGCAACCGATCCGCTAAAATGAAGCGGGCAAGTCCAGCTTTGGCGGTATTTCAGCAGGTTGTGGTGAAAGAAGTCATTCAGACAATCCTCAATAATGTTCTCTGCCATGTAATGACCGCGCATATCATTGATGAACGGGACAAAGGATGCCAGATAACGGTTAGGGTAGGGGGCACTATACAGTTCGCCAACAATGGCTTGTATGTCCTTTCCGAATCGTAGTTCAAAACCGGTCTTTAACTCAGCGTCAAAAGTTCCGTATGCATAATACTGCAGGATTCGCTTCCCTATGTGGTTTCCGCTGCCTTCGTCGCCGGCAATGTATCCCAGAGAGGGCTGCTGCACTGCTATCTTACTTCCGTTATAAAAGCACGACGCACTGCCGGTACCCAGTATCGCAACTATTCCCTTCTCGTTGCCGCACAGTGACTGAGCTGCAGCCGTAAGGTCGCTCTGCACCTTCACGTCTTTTACGCCAAAGTGTTTGCGCAGCAACTGTTGCAGTTGTTTCTGTTTGTCAGCAGCCGACGCCCCTGCTCCGTAATAATAGATGGCATCCGGAACTGTTTTCAATGTTTTTGCCGGAAATTCTTCCTGCAGCATACCGGCTATAGCCTCGCTGTTCTGTATATATGGGTTGATACCCTGTGTCTTGAAAAACACTGGTTTCCCCGTTTTTCTCAACAGGCACCAGTCGGTTTTTGTAGACCCGCTCTCGGCTATAAGGAAGGTTGACATAAATACTATTTATTATACAAATATGCACTTTATTTAATCAATATCCTAACCCATTTCCTCATATACGCATAGTTTGTGTCAATGTTAACAACAGCCGTCACAGAATAGCATTTATTGCTTTTGTACTTTTACCCAGCATGCGCTTTCGTTTCTTTTGGGCTCTGTCTTTTGGGGTTGCATTTTTTGCGGCCACTGTTGCCTTAGCGCAGTCTGTTGGTAATTGGCAAGCATATAAAGACCTGCCGGGAGCCGGCTATGGACGGGCTGTATTTGAAAACGATTTTTTCCTCGGCTCCGACCGTTACTACACACAGGGGCTCGATCTTGAAATGGTTACACCTCTTTTCAATCGCCTTGTCACCAACAAATTGCTTTATACCCCCCGCTTCAGTTATACCCGGTATGGCATTGGTATCCAGCACAACGCCTTCACACCCGGCAGTGTTTCCGATCCCACGCTCCTGGTCGGCGACCGTCCCTATGCCGGTGTGCTCACGCTTCGCAACTTTGCTATCGCTATTGATACCCTGCGCCACCAGCGTTTTTATACCTCAGCAGTTGCCGGTGTAATAGGCAAAGCAGCTATTGCCGGCGACATTCAAGGGTTTGTGCATAAAGTGCTGGGCAATTATATGCCCAATGGCTGGCTCCATCAGATCCGTAACGACATCATCGTCAACTACGATGCCTCTTACGAGAAAGCGGTGCTCCGCCATCGTAATTTTTTCCTCCTTTCCGCTGCGGCTACCGTAAATGTTGGCACACTCCTCACAGGTGCCGGCGTCAGCAGTACAGTCATGCTGGGACATTTTCATTCACCTTTTTCCGATGAACGCACCTCCCGCAGGCACCTTCATTTCTATTTTTACGATCAGCCTTCAGCTTATCTGGCTGGCTACAATGCCACCCTTCAGGGTGGTGTCTTTAACCGCACATCTCCCTACGTCATCCGCGAAACGAACATCTCGCGCCCCGTTTTGCGGAATCGACTTGGCTTTGTGGCTTCCTGGCAGAATGTTTGTGTAGAGTATTTTATCACCACCCTCACCCGCGAGTTCGCAACCGGCGACAGCCACAGTTATGGCGGGTTTCAATTGTCCATAGGCTACTGATGCTTTTCCCGGTCTGGGTTAATATAGTCCTTATTGGGTTAATATATATTGTGGCGAAAAATATATTAATCAACCCAAGGTTTTGGCACGGTTTTGCGTCTTTATATCTGAGTGGTTAGTTTCAATAGCAAAAAGGGCCCTTTTTCAAAAGAAGCAGACTACTATCAAACGAATTTTTTACCAAAACAAGACACTCATAGCAAAACCCTGAAAGCCAACCGGCCCCTTTAAACCTATCTTTGTTACAGGCTGCCGCTAACCACTGCCTGTCTGCCAAACAGTGTGATGAAGCACTACGTAAAAGTAAAAGACGAAATGAACCATATGAAATAATCTAGTATTGACCAACTGACCACCACCTTATGCCCGCATATTCTGAACAGGAAATAATAGCAGGGTGCCGGCAAAAAAGCCGGGCGGTACAGGAGCACCTTTACAAAACGTACTACAGTATGTTTCTTAAGGTTTGCGCCCGTTACGCCAAGGATATGCAGGATGCTGAACAGCTCCTCAACGATGGATTTTTAAAGGTGTTCACTCAAATAGATAATTTCAGGAACTCAGGCTCTTTCGAGGGTTGGATGAGGCGCATTGTCGTAAATACCTGCCTCGACTACCTCCGCAGCCATGCGCTGAAAGAGGAAATGGTAATGCACGTACGGGCAGTACCTGCCGAGGAAACAAACTTGTCTGTGTCCAATTCCGGGCTGGAACGCATTGAGTTCAAAGACATGATTAAAATGATACAGGGACTACCCGCAATGACACGCACGGTTTTTAACCTGTTTGTTTTTGACGGGTTCAACCATAAAGAAATAAGCGAACAACTCGATATCAGCGAAGGGACATCTTACTGGCATTTGCACCAGGCAAGGAACCTTTTGCAGAAGAAAGTGATGAAAACTGAACAAAATAACGTTACGTATGAAGCCAAGAGAATTTGACGAACTGGTCAGACAGAAGTTTGATCAGAACGAGTTTGCCTACAACCCCGGTAATTGGGACCGGCTTGTAGAGCAAATGGATGGCCGTGCGAAAAAGCGCAGTATGCTCATGTGGTTATGGATGCCCGCCGCCGGAATGGCCGCATCTGTTGCATTGGCATTAGGTGTCACTTCACTCTGGAAAATGGACCTTCCTGCCGGGAACGCCAAAGCCGGCTACGCGAATGTTGGCAAATGGGTTGCTCCGTCACAACCGGCACCGGTTGCCATGATACCCTATACCCCTCACACTGCTGAGACTTCTGGTCCCAAACACATCAGGAAAGCAAGGGCTGTCTCACGGACTGTAGCCACTACCGCAGTTGCTGCAACATTTGGCCTGAAGCTGAATAACATTGTTCCTGCCGCACAGGCACCTGTTTCGGTAGCACTACCTGTAGTTGGCTCATCTGTAGCAAAGGCTGTAGTTCCTCGCAAAAAAGAAACGCCCGATCGCGAACCATTGCACACCTTCCGTCACGAGATGCACACTGTTCGCAAGCCGCTCAATTTGTCTGTAATAGTTATGGGTGGTGTTTGCCAGGGCAATCGCAACAGCGGTTACATGGCCGGCGCTACCGTTCGTAAAATGATCAACGATAAAGTGTATGTGGAAAGCGATATCGCCTTCGCTACATCAGACAATACACAGCAGACAATGTACATGGATTACAGCAGCGGCGGCACTTATGCAGGCGGGGCATCAGGCGCCACTGCAGCAAGGCCGGGTTCTGCCTCTAAGACCAGTTCTGTAACCACCACCGACAAAACACCTGTTACATCCGGCCCTGCCGGTGTGGCCAAGATGAAGGACGTTAACTATAACCTCTACTATGCTCAGATCACACCCAGCATCGGCTACAAACTCATGAAGCGTTTGTCAGTAGGTGTCGGTCCCGACTTCCAGAAAATGCTGGTTGATAATCGTCCGGCTACTTCCGATGTAGATAGGGGCAATCTTCAGGTAGCGCCAACATTTGATGTAGGCTTTGTAGGCAAGACCGAGGTAGTGCTCACCCAGCGTGTGCGTGCCGGCGTGTCATACCGCAAAGGCATCAATGGCGTCATCAATCTCAGCGACAAGTTCATCGATCGCGATTATGTACAGTTCCAGATGCGCTGCACCATATTCAACCGTTAATAGCAGTACTTAATAGTTGTGGCAGGGTCTTTCGTCTTCGGCGAATGACCCTGTTTTATTACGACGCTTTTATCCGGTCATGCTTACAGAATGTTTTTGGGCAGTGCTTTTAGTGGCCATGTTTTAAGCCTCCGTTTCAGGCCAGCGGTTGCGTCAGGGTTAAAGGTCGCCGTTGTCTCCCATGCGTTCTCAGGTTTCAGTTCCTCCTCTATTCCGTCCAGCGCCCATTTTGCCACATGTGTCGATCGAATTATGGTGATGCATTCCGTGTTCAGATTGGCGCTCCTCGGGTCCAGATTGAAGGTGCCTATTTCTGTGATGTGCCCGTCTATCACCATTGTTTTTGCATGCAACCCGAAGATCGGTGTATAGTTCATTTTCTTTTGCAACGCACCCGTCATTATTTTGAACCGCTCCCGCGCATCCGGCCTGAATTCAAACAGCCGCACCCCGGCATTCAGCAACTTGTTTCTTATGGTCTGATAGCCTGCAAACGATTGCAGATTGTCGTTAGACGCAAGACTGTTGGTCAGTATTCGCACACGCACTCCGCGTTGCACCGCTTTGCGGAACAGGTCTATACCCTCATCGGTAAGTACCACATAGGGTGTCTGTATGTCTATCGTGTTTTGGGCAGCATTCACCAGCTCGGTAAGGCGGTCAGTAGTTACGCCGCCTCCGTGCAGGCCGGCAGCATCGTTTTTCCCCGGCACGTCCGATACGAATGTGATACTGTCTGTCCACACCAGTTTGCCCGACTGTTGTATCTCCTTGAAAGCGTCAGGTATTTTCGCTATCCGCTCCCTCACCTGTGGCCAGTAGTTCTCCGGGTTGCATG
>JBIKSN010000410.1:0-2632 GCA_044348585.1 Flavipsychrobacter sp. | reverse complement strand
ATCCGCGGCCAGGGTGGATCCATGGCCAGGGTGGATCCGCGGCCGGGTGGATCCATGGCCAGGGTGGATCCGCGGCCGGGGTGGAAATCGGGCGCTTTTGGCCTGGTCGGTCGGGTTGGCCGATTTCCGGCCGCGTGATGAAAAATGCCGATTTCCGGCCGGTGCCACAAAAAACCAATTTCCGCCCCGTGACTATGGCTTATGTATTCCTGCCCCCGCTGCGCTTTTTTGGACGAAAACCCCCGCTGCGCTTTTTTGAGTTAAAACCCCCGCTGCGCTTTTTTGAACCGGAGAAATAAATTTTCGGATTATGTGAAAATAAATGTTGCCAACTACGAAAAATACTTTATCTTAAACCCGTCGCCAGCAAATGGCGAACCGACCGGGAGGCACCCGGAACCTATAATACTAGTAGAAAAATGAAAAATACACAGAAGAAGTCGGCCCAATATTGGGAAGCATATAAAACCCGCGTTCAAGAGTTAGAGGCAGAAGGTCTTTGCACTTCGGATGCTCAATCGGTTGCAGATGTTGAGTTCGATGAGAGCTTAAAAAATGTTGATGAGCACACTCCTGGACCATGGGTTGTAGATTTCTGCAATGGTAAACCATATGTCGTAAACGGCAATTTTTGTGCTGCTCGGGTACATGGCACCGAAAAGACTTTGCTGGCAAACGCCCGCTTGATCGCCGCCGCGCCTGAGCTGCTCGAAGCCTGCATGGTGGCACTGGCTGCCATCAAATCCGAATACCCGCTCGAGCATGGAAACCCAACGATCGGGCGCGCCTGGGGCACGCTTGAAAGCGCCATCGCAAAAGCAACCTCTAATATCTAATCATCCAAACCAACTGAAAATATGAGACTTAATAAATATAGCAAAAAAACAGTATCCTGCTTTATCCGATTCGACGGGTGCGAGCCCGAATGCGTCGATAGAGAGGAGCAACGCGCAGCCCTCCACGCTGCCGTCATCTGTGGCGAACCATGCACTATCTGGGATTCAAGCGACATTCAGCCAAGCCGTTGCCGCTACGAACCCGGCAACGACATGAGTCGTAATGTTCTTAAATGCCTTGCCAAAGATGGCGTTTCGCCACGCGCAAAAAACCTCGCCCAACAGCAGGAAACCTGCCGATTGGACGCGCAGGCGGATGAACTCCCAATGGAATTCAAGATTGAGAAAAACTGGGACAGTGCCCCGTTCGTTTCCCTTGACGGGGTGGTCGAGATATACCCCGAGTTCGTCGGGGTGGCTTTTGGGCGCTCCCCCCGCTTCTCTTATTCGGTAATATGCGCCGGCACCGGCGCCTTTCTCTCCGAGTACCGCACCGCAAATGAAGCTCTGGTCGCGGCAGCGTTGGAGGCTTTTGCCTTCCGAGCTAGAACCAGGTTTGGTCTAATCCCAAATTGGTCCGAAGTTCCCGAAATGGCAGGATTTTAAATGAACCCAACCCCAACAAATAGAAAATCGAAATCATGCAGAAGAACATCATAACTAAAACAAAAGCCTGTAAACAAGCAGCCTCAGAAATATCGGAATTGTACAGGTTTGGGGGGCAGTGGAGATACTCCTATTACGACCACTCCTGCAAGGCTAACAGGGAGTCTATTCCAAGAGACTACTACTCCGCCCAGTTCTCACGCCGGTGCGCTCTCATAAGCCGTGCGATGGAATTGCTCCACCCAGACCGCGACGATAGTCACGCATATGAGCCTGGCGATTTTTCAGGCGGCGCATGGAAGTCGTATGTCCAATAAACAACCAACCAACCAACCAAAAAAATGACATACGAAATCGAACAAATTGCTAATTTTGAAAAATGCAATGCAGGGATTCCAATTTCCCTTCTTCGCGCCGCTGCGGTCAGTGTTATGCGGGACGAATGGCAGCATGACCTCGCACTGGGGGAAGCTATCCATGAGGAAACACTAGACATGTCCGCTGCCGTTTTGTCGGTAAACCAAACCCTTGTGGACGCAGGTTGTGTTTCCCGCGTGGATGCGGATGATGTTGCGGAGGGTCTCGCTCAATGGGTTGAGTCCGAAAGCATGAAACTAAATATGTGATCCGGCTTTAATTTGCCTGGAAACAACACCTAACCAGCGGGGCCGGGCAGCCGGTCCCGCTTTAGTGCTATTATGAACACGCAAGAAAATGAAGAAGAACCGCAATCAATTATCGTCATACGGCTCCCCAGGTGGCGCAAAGGACAGTACATCGGCGCCTCACGCCTCGAGGGGAAAACGCTTGTCGGGTGGGTCCTCGAACAGTGCGACAAAGGGCTCGCCGACTCCGGTTGGTCGCCCCCGAACAAGCCACGAGACGAAGGAGAAACTTCGGGTGGTGGCTTTGGCTCGTATTAGTCGCGGCGAGTGGTGCGCAAAAAAACTTTGGACCCCTACCGAGGACGCTGCACTAGGTACCGCGCCCGACGGTGAGATAGGCACCTTGCTCGGCAGGCCGCGGGGCTCGGTGGTAGCCCGGCGCCACAAGCTCGGGATCCCTGCCTTTCGATCGCCTGGCCGATCGAAAGGGCAGTGCCTGCCCTGGGCCGAGCAAAAAAAAGGTAAACGAAAACCGAAACTATGACATAGCCATATCCACCCACCAACCTCAAACCGGGCCGGGCT
>JBIKSN010000351.1:0-2633 GCA_044348585.1 Flavipsychrobacter sp. | reverse complement strand
GTATAGCCACCATATGAACGGTACAAAAATAGTGGTTAGCCATACCGAACCGAATGGCGATACAAATAGCTTGTAAACCACTTGAAGGCAGGTAATGTAGGGAGATTTGAAATGGTTGTTGGTGGTATGCAGGTCTATACTGAAAACCGAATTCAGCATGGTCTTTTCACGAACGGTGAATTCGGCGAGTAGCTCTCCGCCGGCCAGTACGTCGCGCGGGGTAGGGGGGAAGTAATAACACCTGAAAGCGCTGGTGATAATTAATGCGAGGAACACAAGCAGGAAGGGTATTTCATAGAGTTCGGGCAGAGCAAAGCCACTGAAGTTTGGTTTGCGAAACATCACCACCAATGGAATGCTGCACAGTGCGGTGATGACCACTATTGCTATCGTGGTGTTGCTGCCGGTAATGGGTATGTGTGCCAGTTGCAGCAACGCCGGTGCCAGCGAAATAAAGAATATGCCAACGATCATGGAAAGGCAGATGTTGGCTATAGCGCCTATTTGCAGACGAAACAGACGAACGATGCCACTTCCCGAAAGAAATTGCGCGATGGATAAGAGTATGAGGCCGGTAAGGTTCATCGTATTTAGTCTATTTTATATTTTTTAAGGTCTGCAAGTATCATGTTGAGCTCATCTTTGCCCGAAATGCGTTTTAGCATCACTTTGCCGTGCCCATCGGGAATAACTACTGCATTGGCTTTTTCTACCCCGGGGCTATTGGGCCATACGCCCCTCATTCCGGTAAAGTAATAATAGATAGCCGGCTCAACGGTGGCAAAATCGCGCACACCCTGTTCTTTCAAAAAGGCGTCAGGTGGCAATAGCAGCACGGGACTGTCCATTTTAGCCTCTTTGAATATTCTTCCCATTTCGCTGTATATGGCGTAGGAATATCCGTAGCGGTTGACCTTGCGCTGCTCGATCTCAGTTTGTTTTGACAGTGTGAAAATGTCGAACGATGGGCTCAGCAGGTTGGTGTTGAGCCAATTGTTGTAAAACGGAATGTTGAAATACAATACTATCACCAGTATTGAGATCAGCGTTAGGTTTATCTTAAAATGCATCCTGTATGGTTTGGGATAATATGCTTGTAAATATAATAGAATCTCGGAAATTCTATGATTTCCGCCCACTCGCCTCTATCATGCTCATTTCTTTGGCTTTGGCAAGGAATTCCGACGCGAAAATGAAGGCATTGAGCCGTTCGTCTTTGCTGAAGATGATGTCGCGATTGCTGCCTTCCCATTGTTTGTGCCCCTGATACATATACATGATGTAGTCGCCACTTTCCATTACAGTGTTCATGTCGTGGGTATTAATGACGGTTGTGATCTTGTATTCGTGAGTGATCTCCTTGATCAATTTGTCTATCACCAGTGAAGTTTGCGGGTCCAGGCCGGAGTTGGGTTCGTCGCAGAACAGGTATTTGGGGTTCTGGACTATGGCGCGCGCCAAAGCCACCCTTTTCTTCATTCCTCCGCTTATCTCGGCAGGAAATTTCTTGTTGGCGTCTTTCAGGTTCACGCGTTCCAGCACTTCGTTCACGCGCTTCAACTTCTCAGCATGAGATGACTTCGTGAACATGTCCAGTGGAAACATTACGTTTTCTTCTACAGTCTTACTGTCAAAGAGGGCACTTCCCTGAAAAAGCATACCTATCTGTTTGCGCAGTTCCTTCAGCTCTTTTTCGTTCATGCGAGTGATGTCCTTCCCTTCATACAGCACGGCGCCCGAGTCGACCGGCATGAGGCCTATCATGATCTTCATTAATACCGTCTTGCCGCTTCCGCTGCTTCCGATAATTAGATTGGCGTTGCCGGCTTCCATACGTGCCGACACGTCGTGAAGTACGACCTTTTCACCAAAGCTTTTTCTGATATTTTTGATCTCTATCATGCAGGCAAGCTGTTTTCTTTATCCAGGCGATAGCGCTATAACGGGTAGCACTTAGGACCGCAATTTGCTTAATTACTTCGTAAAAATAGTTTTAAATTATTGAAACGGGCGACCGGCGGCTTTAACAATACTCCCCACGTGTGCCGGGGAGGGGTGGTTGGCAAAGATTATTGGGCAATTGCAGCAACAATTTCTTATAATTGTGGCGTTAATGGCAGATAAAATAAATACAGGGAACACGGAACAGGTATACAATGTGCGCGAGGATGAGGCCATCTCATCGGGTGTGGCATTGGTGCTCTGTGTGTTGGTGCAGCGTGGTGTATTTGTTGCCGGTTTCAGCATTACCAAAGAACTGCTGACCATACACTACTCAGAGTACTCATCGACCCGACCGGTTTGGGAACTCGACTTCTTTGAGCAGCTCTTTGCTAGTGAGCCCTTGCTGGCCGTGCGCGAGAAGGTGAAGGGCGTGTTTTTGGCAGGCGACAAAAATCTTGTGGTTCCTGATGAACTCTACTCTGCTGCCGATGCCGACGCATGGTTGCGCAAGATCCACTTTGTGGAGCATTCTGACCGTGTAGCGGCTTTCGCCATGGAGAACGATAAAGCACAGTTGCTACAGGCCTTCCCGTTGAATATCGTTGAGTTGGTGAAGATCAACTTTAAGCGAGCTACAGTGCTGCCCCTGCAGGAGTACCAGCTGGAGCATAATAATACGCAGAGCCTGC
>JBIKSN010000081.1:0-10993 GCA_044348585.1 Flavipsychrobacter sp. | reverse complement strand
ATATTACAGAATCCAAACTGATCTATGACGAAATAAGGGTGTCCGAACAGGATGCACATGCCATTTTCAGGGATCTTGACACCCGCAACCAGCAATTGTCTCAAACCAGGGCCAATTTGCTCGAAGCTTTAGACATGTTGCCTATAGGCATGTTTATTAAGACCATAGACAATAAGTTCCTATATGCCAACAGATTTTACCTCTCTCTATATGGATTCTCGTCGTTGCATCAATTGCAAAATGCCGGCTGGGATAAAATACGTAACAAAATACGAGAGTGGGGACAGATAAGCGAAACCGACAAAAAGCTGATATCATCAGGCAAAACAACGACTTACACTGACATAACGTTGTCTGACACTGAAAACAACACCCGCTACTTTGATGTAACCAAATGTGTGCTTCAAACATCCCTGACAGGAGAAGATGAGATATTGGGCATAATGTTCGAAACTACACACTTCAGATCGGCTGATTCCGAACGCAGGAAGTACATTGCGAACCTGTCTGAGCGGAACGTAAAACTGGAGCGATTTTCACAAGTGATCTCTCACGACCTTCGAGGCCCCGTCACCACGGTAATGGCTGTTACCAACTGGATAGCAGACAACCTGATCCCGGCTGATGATAACGGACGGATATTGCTGGAAGGACTCGCCGAAGCCACCGGAAAAATAGACAATGTGGTACGCGACCTTAACGATGTGCTGTCGACGGTTCAGGCACAATCGGTAGAATTGGTAAGATTCAACGATCTGATCGAAGACGTTCAGATCCCGCTACATAAAGAAACAGGCCCCGACGGACTGGAGATAATACATGATTTCTCGGGCGCCAGCGAGATATACACGATACCCAAGTATCTGTACAATCTTTTCCATCATATAATCGCCACAACGGTTCGCCAGAAAAAGAACGGACACAAACTTACCATAGGGATAAAAAGCGAGAGGTCTCCTGACGGCATTGACGTGACGATGCGCGATAACGGAGAAGGTGTGGATATAAACACCTACGGCAATCTGGCTATGGAGCTATTCCGGATGTACAACAGCCACAAAGAAACCGACAATAAGGGGCTGCCGGTTTCCAAAAAACAAGCCAGCATACTTCGCAGCCCTATAGACATTAACTCTACTCCAGGATCAGGAACGGTAATTCACATCCATTTAAACGACCTCCGATGACAGACAACTCCTCAAACGACCTCAGACTGGTAGTCATTGACGACGATCAGGTGATCCTTACGCTGACATCGATGATGTTGCGCAGTATTGATAAAACCGCAGAGGTATCCTGCTTCGCTAAACCGGCCAGAGATATTAATGACATTCTGATGTTGGTGACAAATACATCAATGCGCACCATCATTTTCCTGGATATAAACATGCCCGATATGAATGGATGGGAGGTACTCGACCACATCGCCCGATCCACATCCGACAAGCTCCCCGACAACGTACGTATATATATGCTTTCTTCATCCATAGACACATCCGACAAGGTGAAAGCCTACTCAAATCCACTGATATCGGGATTCTTCGAAAAACCCCTGCTTCAGGAAGACCTGCGCAATCTGCTTTTTGGCCAGCATGTAGCGTCCATGGACCGTCTCTGGGTAGAGAACACAGAACGTAGGAGGACAGACCTGCGTTAACGCCCGGCACTACCGCACCATTTTGTCTATGGCGCGCTGCAGTGTTTTTATAGCCCGTTGTGTCGTTTGTTTCTGCTTTTCGTTCTCCTTCATATCGAAGGCTTTCTTGCGCGCTATGCTACCTGCCTCAAGCTGCTCCCGGGCCTTTTCGGCCTGCTCCATATAATCGGCAATGCGTATCTGTCGCTTTGCCATTTTGGACAGCCCGGCGAACAGCTTTCTGTTTTTCGCAACATAAGAGAGGAACAGATTCATACTCAGGTTGGTAGAATCTATTGCCTCGCGGTAAGCAGTAACTGAAGCGGCATATAAACCCGGCAGTTGCGGGTCGGAACCCGAGCGTTTTTTGTACTGCTCGTAGCCACGCACATTGGCCTTGTGCAGGTCCAGCAGCGCTACCCTAGCAGTATGAAGCCTGCCCATGCGCGCCAAAATGGTGTCGTAGGCAGTAAAGTAGTCGTCCAACAGGGTATCGGTAACAGCGTACTTCTGCTGCTTGAAGAGGCGGTTGAAATGCTTCACCTCGTCGTCATAGCTATCGTGCATACCCATACGCTCGATAGCCTCACGACGCAGCAGAGAGTCTTCCACCACCATAGACTTGGCCAGCGTATCCAATAGTAACGCGCTGGCTACAATGGCATCGCGGATGATCACCTCGTCCTTGGCCAATTGCAGTGTGGTAGCAGCGATACGCACATTACGCGCGTCAATCGAGTCGCGGATGGCGCTAACATCTGCCCCTCCCTTCCTGGCTGCGGCAGACTCGATGTTGCGTATGGCCGAAGTATCGAGGCCGGAAGCACGACGGCGCACGGTGGCCAGCTTCTTGCGGGTGCGGGTGCTCTTCGCCTCCCCCGACTTGGCGCGCTTCTTCGATTGGGCTATGATGCGTTTGTCGTTGGTGCGAACCGCCCTGATCTGTTGCTTCGCCTCCACGCTCTTCGCCTTGTTCTTCTGCTTCAGCTTGTTATACTCCGTCGGGAACGACTTCTTCTGCTCACGCAGGAACTCCAGCGACCTTTTCAGATCGTTGTTGGCATCCTTCACCATTAGGTCGGGGTGCTGAATGGTGGTATCGGTCAGCACCTTTTCTATCATCGACTCCGCACGAGCGGTGTTCTTCAGCGCCATCACGGTTGAGTAACGGTTGTTGTAGGCATAGGCCCGGTCGGCCATCTCAAACAGTTGCTGCCTGTCATCATAGGTCGCTATCTTATCAAGCGCCGGATCAGACTGCCGCGGTTTGGAACAGCAAGTGTTAAACGACCTCACAGCACTATCACCGGCCTCAAATATTTGCAATGGCATAATACTATCTGTAAGCTGCCACAACGGATCTGACGGAAGGTGCCTCAATCTGAACTCCTCGGGATTCTGAGCAAAGTACTTTGGATCGTATTTGTAGCGGAACCTCAGGTTGCGCGGGCTCGACTTACCCTTGTGGAACACCTTGGCGATGAGCCAGCGGAAGAAACTGCGCTTCTGGTAGATGTTGCCGGCACCCCAGGTAGGGTCCACCAGCTCCCACTTACCGGCAATGCGCACAGCACTCCACCTATGGCGGGGAATGTAGAGCTCATCGCCATTGTCGAACAGCCAGTCTTTGGCATAGCCTTCCACACAGGCAGCCTGCAGCCCGGCATCACGGCACAGCTGCGTGTACAACTCAGCATAACCATCGCACACAGCCTTGCGGGTGCGGAGGGTATGGCCCGCCAGATCATCGGGGCGCTTCGGAAACTTGCGGAGCGCCTCCACATCATAGGCAATGTTGTGGGTGACCCAGTTATAGATGGCATTCGCCTTTTGCCTTTCGGTCTTCTGATCGAATGTCAGTACGGCAGCCAACGCGAGGTGGTCGTTGCCGTACTTGCCTGCTTCAATGAGGCCAATGGCGGTGTCGGTTTGTGAACGGGCAATAGTAGATGCTCCCAAAAGAGGGAACATTAAGAAACAAAGTATATATTTATTCATAAGGTTGAACGCTAAAAATAGGAATTAAATGGCATCAATATGCTCCATTCGAGCGGAGAACATCATTATTTTACAACAAAGCAGCGCAGTAACTGTCTCGAATTTTATTACATTTGCCACTCTTATTAGAAACAAAATTCTTACCAAACAATAAACTGATCTTATGGCATACGACGTGATCGTAATAGGAAGTGGCCCCGGAGGATATGTAGCAGCAATCCGCGCATCTCAGCTGGGTTACAAAACAGCTATCGTAGAAAAAGAAAGCATGGGCGGCATCTGCCTCAACTGGGGATGTATCCCTACCAAGGCACTATTGAAATCAGCCAGTGTATATGAGCAATTCACACATGCGGCAGATTATGGTCTGGTTGCGAACGATTTCAAGGCTGACTTTGCGGCAATTGTGAAGCGTAGCCGTGGTGTGGCCGACAAGATGAGCAAGGGTATCGCGTTCCTCATGAAGAAGAACAAGATAGATGTGATAATGGGCCATGGAAAACTGAATGGCAAGAAGGAAGTTGAGGTGACCGGTGCCGATGGTAAAGTAACCGCCCATCAGGCAAAACACGTGATCCTGGCTACAGGCGCCCGCAGCCGCCAACTGCCTAACCTGCCAATGGATGGCAAAAAAGTAATAGGGTACCGCGACGCAATGGTATTGCCTGAGCAACCAAAAACAATGATCGTTGTTGGTTCGGGAGCGATAGGTGTTGAATTTGCGTACTTCTATAACAGCATTGGTACAAAAGTGACCATCGTTGAGTTTATGCCGCGCATTGTACCTGTAGAAGACGAAGACGTATCAAAAGAACTTGAAAAGAGCTTTAAGAAGAAGGGCATCACGATAATGACCAATGCTTCTGTTGAGAAAGTGGACACAAGCGGAGCAGGCGTAAAAGCCACCGTTAAAACCGCTACCGGCGATGTGGTGCTGGAAGCAGACGTAGTTCTGAGCGCTGTGGGTGTTGCTGCGAATATTGAAAACATTGGTCTGGAAGCTCTGAATATTAAAACAGACAAAGGCCGTGTGATTGTAGACAAACACTACAAAACAAACGTTGACGGCATTTACGCGATAGGTGATATCACTCCGGGTCAGGCACTGGCACACGTAGCTTCTAAAGAAGGTATCATTTGCGTGGAAGCAATTGCCAACAAAGAGGGCAAATACAAACATGCACCGGAAGCTCTGGACTACGGCAACGTACCGGGCTGTACTTACTGCTCGCCGGAGATAGCAAGCGTAGGTCTTACAGAAAAGCAGGCAAAGGACGCAGGCTACGAAGTGAAAGTGGGCAAATTCCCATTCTCTGCATCGGGTAAGGCGACTGCTGCCGGAGCAAACGAAGGATTTGTGAAAGTTGTATTTGACGCTAAATACGGTGAGTGGCTGGGTACACACATGATCGGTTACAACGTAACTGAAATGATCGCAGAAACAGTAGTGGCCCGCAAACTGGAAACTACATGGCAGGAGGTTCTCGACAGCATTCACCCGCACCCAACCATGAGCGAGGGCGTGAAGGATGCCGTAGAAGTAGCACTCGGCGAAGCGATCCACCTGTAATCAAGTTCAATTCAAATTATCCAGAGACACCGGTACATTGCCGGTGTCTCTTTTTTTATGCACCATCATATTTTACCTACGAGAACATGTACTGCACCGATAGGCATATCAAAGGCATTTCCTGTCAAATAGCCTAAATTTGACCTGTCATGAGTCTTCCTTCACTTTCCCTGCGCCGGCCCGTACTTGCCATCGTCCTCAATATCATTATTGTGGTGTTCGGAGCCATTGGGTTCAAGACACTTGGCGTTCGCGACTACCCTTCTATTGACCCGCCCATCATCAATGTAAAGACCACCTACTCGGGCGCAAACCCCGATGTGATTGAATCTCAGATCACCGAACCGCTGGAGAAATCAATCAATGGCATTGCCGGCATTAAGAACATATCCTCTACCAGCCTGCAGGGCACCAGCAGCATCAGTGTGGAATTTGACCTGAGTGTGGACCTGGAAGCTGCGGCTAATGACGTGCGGGATAAAGTATCGCAGGCCATAAAGAGTCTACCACAGGACATAGATGGCCCACCAGTGGTAACAAAGTCGGACGCGAGCAGCATGCCGATCATATCCATGACCGTACAGAGCATGAACCGCAACCCCATGCAGCTGACCGACTATGCAGAGAATGTGCTGTTGGAACGGCTACAGACCATTCCGGGAGTAAGCTCAATACAGGTGTGGGGCGAGAAGCTGTATGCCATGCGCCTGTGGCTGGACCCATTGAAGATGGCGGCATACGGCATTACGTTTCAGGATGTGCAGGCTGCACTGGCGCGACAAAATGTTGAGTTACCGTCAGGAAAACTTGCCGGCAACAGTACCGAACTGGCCGTGCGCACCATGGGCCGCCTCTATACAGAGGATGATTTCAACCATCTTATAGTGAAGAATGTGGACAGTACCGACATCCATCTGAACGATATAGGTGAGGCAGTACTGGGAGCGACCAACGAAGAGACCCAACTGAAAGAAAGCGGGATACCAATGGTGGCCCTTGCACTGATACCGCAACCCGGATCGAACTATGTAGCTATTGCCGACGAATTCTATAAACGATACGAGCAGCTTAAGAAGGATATACCGGCAGACATAAAGGTGGACATTGCCATGGACTCTACCACCTTTATTAAGAAATCGATAAGTGAGGTGGAAGAGACATTGCTCATATCCTTCCTACTGGTTATCATTATTATTTACCTCTTCTTCCGCGACTGGCTCATTGCCTTCCGTCCGCTTATAGACATACCGGTGAGCCTGATAGGCGCATTCTTCATCATGTATATCATGGGCTTCACAGTCAACATCCTGAGCCTGCTGGCCATAGTGCTGGCAACCGGACTGGTGGTTGATGATGGCATTGTGGTAACTGAAAACATCTTCAGAAAGCTGGAGGAGGGTATGGACAAACACAAGGCCGCCAAAGAAGGCAGCGAGGAGATATACTTCGCGGTCATCTCCACGTCCATTACGCTGGCGGTGGTGTTCTTGCCTATCATCTTCCTGCAGGGTTTCACGGGCCGGCTATTCAGAGAATTCGGGGTAGTAGTGGCCGGCGCCGTTCTTATTTCAGCATTTGTATCACTTACGCTGACACCGGTGCTAAATGTGCTGATGACCCGTAAAGAGCATAAACCATCTCGGTTCTATACCGCAACAGAACCCTTCTTTGTGGGACTGGAGAACGGCTACCGCCGCGCGCTGGAATGGATCATGCGACACAGATGGGTTGGTATTGCCGGCATTGTAGTGTCGTTTGTACTGATATGGGCATTGGGCAAACAACTACCGAGCGAACTCGCCCCACTGGAAGATCGGAGCCGCTTCAGGCTGCAGGTGAGCGCACCAGAGGGCACATCCTACGATGCCATGGACCGCTACATAGACCAACTGGTGAATGTGGTGATGGACAGCGTGCCTGAGAAACAGGTGGCGCTCTCTATTACCGCACCGGGATTCTCCAATGGTTCCATTAACTCGGGCATGGCCAACATAAAACTGGTAGATCCAGAGTTCCGCAACCGCAGCCAGGACGAGATAGTACAATCGCTGGGGAAGACGCTCTCTAAAAACAACTTCGGCAAAGCATTCCCGATACAGGAACAGACCATCTCAGTAAAAAGAACGGGAAGCGCACTGCCGGTGGCATTTGTGTTGCAGAACATAGACTTTGACAAATTGCAGAAAGTACTACCCCGTTTTATGGATGAAGCCACTGCCGACAAGACCTTTCAGGGAGTGGATGTGGACCTGAAATTCAACAAACCTGAACTGGCCGTAAACATTGACCGGGCCAAGGCATCGGACATGGGCATTGCCATCAGCGACATATCACAAACACTACAGTTTGCACTGAGTAACGGCAGGCTTGGCTACTTTACGATGAGCGGCAAACAGTACCAAGTGATAGGACAGGTGAACCGAGCCAGCCGCGACGCGCCGGTGGATCTTGCCCAGTACTATGTGCGCGGGCGCAACGGAGCGATGGTATCAATAGACAATGTGGTGCAGCTGACCGAATCGACCAGCCCGTCGCAGATCTATCACTACAACCGGTACAAGTCGGCAACAGTATCGGCAAATCTGGCTCAGGGCAAGACAATAGGTGATGGGATAGACGCGATGAAACGTATCTATGAGAAACTGCAGAACGAAAAACTGATAGACGAAAGTTTCAGCTATTCTCTGTCAGGCGCATCGCAAGACTATGCGGAGAGCTCTTCAAATACATCATTCGCGTTTTTGCTGGCGCTGGTCCTCATCTACCTGATCCTGGCGGCCCAGTTCGATAGCTTCATGGATCCGATCATCATCATGCTTACCGTGCCGCTGGCATTGGCGGGTGCCGTGCTGACGCTGTGGTACTATGATCAGACAATGAACATCTTCTCACAGATAGGCATGATCATGCTGATAGGACTGGTGACCAAGAATGGTATCCTGATCGTAGAGTACGCCAACAATCTGCGTGAAAAAGGCGCTTCGAAACTAGATGCGGCCATCACTGCCTCTACGCTGCGTATGCGCCCTATCCTCATGACGAGTCTTGCCATGGCATTCGGAGCGCTTCCGATAGCTTTGTCATTGGGAGCCGCCTCCACCAGCCGCAAATCTCTGGGACTGGTGATAGTTGGCGGTGTGCTATTCTCGCTGATACTATCGCTGTTCATCGTACCGGTGATCTACTCCTTCCTGTCGCGCAGAAAAGTGATACCAACATCGGCTGAGTAAACGCTCATTCAACCACAAAACGACCGGAGAACCTGTTGGCGGTGTACCCAGACAGGTGATAGATGTATATGCCCGGTGCCATCGTAGCAGCATTAAAAGTCACGATCCCATCAGCCGGCACCGACATGCGCGTGACCACACGACCTACAGCGTCTGTAACGACCACATTGTCAAAACCGGAAGCGGGCGCAACCTGCAATGACCCCATGCCCGTAATAGGATTGGGATGAAGTGAAACGTAAGCAACATCAACTTTGGCATCGCCCACCTGTGATACCGAGATGATGTTATCACAATCGAGAGCGGCATAGGACGCGTTATGGTATTTCTCGCTGCCGGCAACAGTGAGGCAAACGGTATTGTTGGCGCAGTCGCACGTAGGCTGAGCAAGAGGAGAACCTAACAGACCACCGAGGCCACTATTGCCTATACCCTCTATCCATGTACCGCCTGATACTACTGAACCGGTAAGCTGCCTGAACGACAGTCGTCGCCTGGCTACACTTGCTATGGTCACCGTATCTACACTGAACACCACGCCCTCGGCCGTCCCGCCCGGTGCGGTAAAGATGGTATCGCCCGGTAACAGCGAGAAGTCGTACAACAATCTCTCAGAGGCACCGGCAGCATCAATGTAATATACCCGGCCAGCTACGGCCTCGCGAATACCACCTATGTATTCCGATTGGTCAAGGACCATGTCGTTTGATGAACTATAGAGTTTGTGATAGGTAGTACCCCCGAACACAGTATCGTCGGTTCTTGTACCCACGAGCACATAGCTGGGTGGCGCTTCTCCATTGCCATGGCGGTAAGACCACACAGCATTATAGGAAGGGAAGGACACCTGAGCAGATGCAAACAGACTGCCGCAAAGCAGCAACAATAGGGTAAGTGTCTTTTTCATAAACGAAAAGAAAGCGTTAGCGGATATTCAAAGTTAATGAACTGAGACGAGGCAAATCCTGTGCCATAAAACCGAATTTTCGCCGTACCGGCTTCCCTTCAGTTTAAACTTCCCTAAATTTGTAGTAACAACTTCTTTATGAAAACTGTATACCTTATTATTTTCGTTCTTTTTTCATTGGCCGGCAACCTGCATGCGCAAACCACATTTGCACCACCCGGCGCACATTGGTACAACAGCGGTACAGATGCCTATTTCCACAGCTACACCGATGGCGATACCGTGATCAGCGGACGCACCTGTACCCGCATCAGGCGCATCACCCATCGATCTCCCATGTCGTGGGCAAGCGACTTCCCTACCATCTGCACCTACAACTCGGGCGACACGGTGTTTGTGTACAACACGCTGTTCGGTCAGTTCACTCCACTGTACATATTTAATGTGAACGAAGGCGATACCGTTCGTATTCCCAAATTTGATGTCGGCTACCCCACCCTGTCCGCCACCTACTTCAGCTACCGGGTCGACTCGGTACGTACCTTGGTTTACGACACAGCTCACCTGAAGACCATCTTCACCTATTCGCTGAATGAGGACAGTGTCATGGGCGGCACTAACCCGATGCCCACTTTTGGCAGCGCAGGTACCCTGCACGGGGCATATGCCGAACGTATAGGCGGAGTTGGTGGTGGCATTTTCCCTAGTTGCGTTGGGTGTGCCATTATACCCGAAGATTGCGGTTGCATAGGGCCGCTTCGCTGCTATACTGACCCTGGTATGGACACAAAACTCGTAACGCCATGTGCGCCCCCTGTAGGTGTGACCGAAACAGAACAGCAGGCTTCGAAAAGTGTCTACCCAAACCCCGCAAAGGAGTTGCTCCAATTTATTGCTCCGGCAGAGAATACTTTTATGCTTATGAACTTACAGGGTCAAACGGTCCTGACGGCGAACAATGCGAACACGATATGTGTCGCATCGCTACCGGCTGGGATTTATGTGTTACGTATCACATCTGAAAACGGAGTGAGCGTGGAGCGCGTGATGGTGGAACGGTAAGCTGAATTACCGGGCGAAGATCATACTCCAACTTTATACATCTGAAGGAAAGCCGAAATTCAATCTGAGCCTGCCGGACTGAAAAACTGCCACCCTAAAACCTTACCTTTGCACACTTTTTAGCATACAATGAACGAAAAAGAGATCGCCCAACGGCGCACGTTTGCCATCATTTCTCACCCGGATGCGGGTAAGACCACACTTACCGAAAAGCTCCTGCTTTTTGGTGGTGCCATACAGGTGGCCGGTGCCGTAAAGAGCAATAAAATAAAAAAACACGCCACCTCCGACTTTATGGAGATAGAGCGGCAGAGGGGAATCTCTGTGGCCACGTCGGTGATGAGTTTTCAGTACAATGACATCCTCATCAACCTGCTGGACACACCGGGTCACAAGGACTTTGCCGAGGACACCTACCGCACCCTCACGGCTGTGGACAGTGTGATACTTGTGATAGACAGCGTGAACGGTGTGGAAGAACAGACCCGCAAACTTGTGGAAGTGTGCCGCATGAGGGACACACCCATCATTGTGTTTGTAAACAAAATGGACCGCGATGGTAAGTTCCCGTTCGATTTGCTGGACGAGAT
>JBIKSN010000350.1:0-2657 GCA_044348585.1 Flavipsychrobacter sp. | reverse complement strand
TTCCATGGGAGCTTCGTCGTCTTTTGGCATCACGCCTACCAGATCGCTCTTGGTGAACTGTACCAACCATTTATCATTCACTTTCACCAGGTTCAGCTTCTGTTCCGTAGGATTATCTGAAGATGAGAAAGTGACAATGGCTTTGTCGCCCTCTTCTTTTACGTCCTTGATATTGATCTTGATCTTCTTCAGTTCGGCTTTGCCCGAGTCGTTAACACCCTTGGTAAGTTCATCCAGAGAACTGAGCAGATTTTTTGTGTCGTCAGTTGAAAGTTTGATGGATTGTTCAAAGTCCATGTGGTTGAATCCCGTCAGCCAGGTTTTCGCAACTTCTTTCGGGTTGTTCTTCCCGCAGCTGATGAACATTACAGAGGCAACAGCGAGCAGCACCAAACGGCGCATCATGATCTTCATGTATGTACTTCTTTTTAGTATAACAAAGGTATCACTTATATTTCACCTGCCAAACGAGCAGCGCCATCGGGTTGGCACACAAATTGCCGGTGCCCACAAATCGGTGTCCCATTACCGTGTCGGTGGGTATGCATTCCCGGTTGCCGGCTACCCCGGTCAGTACTTTATATACCAGTTCGGTGCAATAAAGCTTGTCGTTGGTTGCAAGGTCGAACTGCATATCGAACCGAGGACGTTTATGAAACCAACTCAGCACCTGCTGCTTTATGGCGGCGGAATCGAGCGGGTAACGCACTACCCCAAAGGCCAACTGGCGTTGCGGAGAAAGATAAACCGATACCGAATCGCGACGCATGCGTGCATCGGGGTTGTCCTCGCCGCCGATGCAGTGATATACGAAGGGGTAGCCGTTCTCCACTACTACTATTCCGCAATGAGAAAAGTCTTTGTTGCCCCGGTTCATACGCGCCAGCATCTGGCTTTGCGCGCCCATGCCCATACGCAGCAACACATCGCCGGTACGAAGTAGGGAGATGGCGGAATCGGCCATTTGCCGGTTCCAAACCATGGTTGCCCGCGTGTCAATAGGTGTGTGCGCTTCTGCAACTGGTACAGTTTCGCTGCCGGTGGCCGATAACAACAGCCCTCCCGAAACGATCGCCGCCGCTATGACCACCCAGATACGCATCATGACCGGGAAAATTGAATTATACGTTGAAACGGAAGTGCATCACATCGCCGTCTTGCACCACATATTCCTTTCCTTCTATGCGCAGTTTTCCGTTTTCGCGGCAGGCTGCTTCAGTCTTGTACTGTACATAGTCGTTATAGGCGATCACCTCGGCCTTAATGAAGCCTTTTTCAAAGTCGGTATGGATGACGCTGGCCGCCTGTGGCGCTTTCCAGCCACGGTGAATGGTCCATGCGCGCACTTCCTGCACACCGGCAGTGAAATAAGTAATGAGGTTCAGCAGTGTGTAGGTTGAGCGGATAAGCCGGTTCAGACCCGGTTCGGTGAGTCCGTATTCAGACAGAAACAGTTCTTTATCCTCAACGCTTTCCATTTCTGAGATCTGCGCTTCGATAGAGTTGTTCATCACTATCACCTGTGCTCCCTCATCGGTGGCAGCTTTTACGAGGGCATCAGAGTACTTATTGCCGGTAAGCAGGGCTGCTTCGTCCACATTGGCAACATACAGAACAGGTTTCTCGGTAAGGAGGAACAGGTCGGCAATAGCTTCGCGGTCTTCGCCTTCCAGGCCCAGGCCACGAACGTTTTTGCCTTCGCCCAGGTGTTGCTGGCACTGCTGCAATACTTCCAGCTGGCGTTTCATCTTTGCATCGCCTGTTTTAGCCATCTTCTCCACGCGCTGGATCTTCTTTTCTACACTCTCCAGATCCTTGAACTGCAGTTCGGTATCTATTATCTCTTTATCGCCAATAGGGTTGATCTCTCCTTCTTCGCGCAGGATGTTGTCGTCTTCAAAACAGCGGATAACGTGTACAATGGCATCAACCTCGCGGATGTTGGCCAGGAATTTGTTTCCCAGACCTTCGCCCTTGCTGGCACCTTTCACCAGGCCGGCAATATCCACAAACTCGAACGTAGTGGGCAGTATGCGCTGTGGCTGCACCAACTCGGCGAGTTTTGTCAGACGGTCGTCCGGCACATCCACCTGACCTACGTTTGGTTCTATGGTACAGAACCTGTAGTTGGATGCCTGCGCCTTTGCACTGTTGCTCACCGCATTGAATAGAGTTGATTTTCCTACGTTGGGCAAACCAACGATACCTGCCTGTAATGCCATTTTACTTTTTTGAAAATTTGCGCAAAGGTAAGAGGAATGGACAAATAGGGGGGTAAAAGATTGACAGATGACTACGCAGGCAACTATAAAAGGCAGTGCCGGAGCTTACAGGCCCCGGCATTGCACAAATGAGTAGTTGTGAATATTACAGGAAACTTGCAGCTATTTTCCCCAGAGCCGGTGGCGCCTGGGCTATGCGTGCGTGTTGTGTACAATAAACAAGAAGGAAGGGCAATGTGGCGCGGGTGTCTTTGTCCACCGCTTTGCGGCGCACATCTATGTCGTAGTGATAACATAGTGCTTTCCAGCCATATCTGCTTTTTATAGAGGCAACTTCGTTTTCGAATTCGTCCACTATCGTATAGGTGGGCTCGAAGCTTTTGTTTTTGGACACAAGCAAACGTTTTCCGTTTTCCATTATCATTTCCAGATTCT
>JBIKSN010000377.1:0-2661 GCA_044348585.1 Flavipsychrobacter sp. | reverse complement strand
TCCGATTTATGGATACATTTCCCACGTTGGAGTCTTTGGCAAAAGCGGATGAAATGGTCTTATTTCAAATCTGGAAAGGGCTTGGTTATTATAGTCGTGCCCGAAATATACACAAAACCGCAAAATGGATTTTTTTTGAGAATCAAGATCAATTTCCTACAAACTACAAAGATTTATTGAAATTGTATGGCGTAGGGAGCTATACGGCTGCGGCTATTGCTAGTTTTGCGTTCAATGAAGACGTGGCAGTCTTAGATGGCAATGTATATCGAGTTTTAGCTAGGATTTTTGCATTGGAAGAAACTGTTTTTTCGTCAAATGGAAAGCAATTTTATCTAGATTTAGCGAATGAATTACTCCCAAAAGGAAAAGCTGCGTTATATAATCAGGCGTTGATGGACTTAGGAGCCGTTGTTTGCACACCCCAAAACCCAAAATGTGATACTTGCTTGATGCAGATTATTTGTAAGGCATTTAAACAAAACAAAATCGATGTTTTTCCAGTTAAAAAAGAGTATAAAGTCTTGAAAGATCGTTTTTTTCATTGTGTTTTTATTGTATGCGATGATAAAGTATATTTAGAAGTCCGCAAAGAAAAAGATATATGGCAAGGACTTTACCAAGGGGTGATGATAGAAAGCGAAATATTAAAAGATTCATTAATTCAAACACCATTTGGAGAATTTCAAGTCCATTCCAATTTATTCTCAGACTGGCATATTCAAAAATTAAGTCATATAAAAGCACACGTAAAATTTGCCATTTTGGAAGTGAAAAAAGTCAAAAATTTTGTTAATTTTGTACCAAAAAATGAAGTTAATAGATTCCCATTCCCCAAAATAATTGACGAATTTATACTTAAATACTTTTAAATTTAAAATTAACCTAGATTAGTTTTGTCACTGCCTACATATTCGTCACAATTTTTACATATACGTCAAGACTTCACTTTTTAAAGCATTTATAGCAGATAATTTTGCAAATTAAATTTTAGAACAAAACATCGTTGTTCCTCAAAATTTTAATTGAAATTATTTATTATAAATTTTAAAAATATGAAAAAAATCACCATTTTACAAATTGGTTTAGTCTTACTTTTGTTCTTTTTGGCATCTATAGATTTGAATGCTCAATTGAAAGTAGGAATGAATCCAAAAACATTATCCTCCAATATTTATTTTGAAGTAGAATCTATTCAAGGAAGTAAATTTATTGTTACAAAAGATTCTGCTAAAGTAGGCATCGGGACTTCAAATCCAAGTACCAAATTAGAAATAAATAATGGGACAAGTCCAGGTGCCATTAAAATAATAGATGGTACAGAGGGAATTGGAAAAGTTTTAACTTCAAATGCAAATGGGGTAGGAACGTGGAATATACCTACTGTAAATTCTACCAATGTAACTAATTCAAAGAATTTGACAAATTCTAATGGCATTATAGTCGTTGGAGGAACTGGAGCAACCCTCCAAAATACAACATTGAGGCTTGATAGTGCAGCTATTGCCAAAATGATAAATCAATCGCCTATCAAGGATAGTTTATTGAAAGTTGTCAATGCAAATACAAGTGTAGCGACTACTTTTAATATTACAACTAGAGTTTTAACCACAACAGTTAATGGCGTAACTTCTTCAGTAACAATTCCCAATGCAAATGATAGCACCACAGTAAGTAATGGATTAACTTTGACAGGAAAAGATGTTCGATTGGGTGGTACGTTGACAAGTGCGACAACAATTACTACATCAAATACGAATACTTTAGCATTAAGTGGGTTACAAAACGGTACTTCAGGAGACTCTTTAGTTTCATTAGGAGCAGGTGGCGTTTTGAGAAAAGTTGCCGTATCCGCATTAGTTTCAGGAGATAACTGGGGAAGCCAAACAGTAGCGGTTTCAGCACCCCTTACTGGCAATGGAACCAGTGGAAGCCCATTAAATATTTCACGTGCAAATACCACAGCTGCTAATAACTTAGTAACCGTAACCAATGGAGCCAATGCAACGTTTACGGCAATGACGGTAGGAGTAGATACTACCAATTTAAAATCATTTTTGAATAATAAAATTACAATAACTAGTAGTGCCCCACTTTCAGGCAATGGAACGAGTGGAAGTCCATTAAGCTTAACAAGTAACAACACAACTGCTGGTCAATTAGTAACAGTGACCAATGGAACGGGTGCTTCATTGACTAATATGCAAGTAGGAGTAGATACAGCTGCTTTAAAAACATTTGTAAATGGACGTACAACCGTTTCAAATTCGTTTAACACCTCTACAAGAGCCTTGTCAACTACAGTTAATGGAATAACTTCAAATGCTGTAACTATTCCAACAACAAATGACAGTACCACGGCAAGCAATGGTTTAAATTTAAATGGAAAAGATGTACGATTGGGAGGAACGTTAACAATGCCAACCACAATAACTCAAGGTTCAAACTTGATGACTTTTACTGGTGCTCCAACTATAGCAAATACTGGAATTGTAACATTGAGTAATACCGCAACAGGTTCAAATGGAACGGTCTTATTAGATATGTTAACGCCAAATTCTGATGTTTCATACTATCGCTTAGGAAAATCTACCACATTTGGAAATAGTGCAGAAATCACATTTAGAACGGTAGGCAATAATAGTGATTCCAACTCATTAA
>JBIKSN010000349.1:0-2683 GCA_044348585.1 Flavipsychrobacter sp. | reverse complement strand
AGCTCTGGGCGACTCTTATACGATTGGAGAGCAAGTGCCGGCAACAGATAATTTTCCAAATCAGACCACACGCATGCTGCGCGCATCCGGCATCGAGGTGACCGACCCGGTTATCATTGCAACTACCGGATGGACCACCGACGAGCTCGCAGCATCAATTAGGGAACACAACATCCGCGATACCTTCTCGTTCGTTACATTGCTTATCGGTGTCAACAATCAGTACCGTGGTCGTAGCATAGAAAATTACGAGGAAGAGTTTCTTCAACTCCTCAATACAGCAATAGCATTTGCCGGCAACAACTCAAATAGTGTTTTTGTGCTCTCAATACCTGATTGGGGAGTGACACCTTTTGCGGCCGACAGAGACCGTGCGAAGGTGGCAAGCGAGATAGACGCTTACAATGCTTCATGTCGTCGTATTGCGATATCAAAAGGTTGCCATCATCTCGATATTACAGATAGTACAAGGGTACACGGCAATGACGCGGATTACCTTGTTGCCGATGAGTTGCACCCATCGGGAAAGGAATATGGGATATGGGCTGAACGCCTTACAAAGCAGATAAAGGAAGAATTGACACAATAGAACAACAGAAAGGAATGAGCACTGCAGATAATTCGATACTCGGGCTTAAAATGCCTACAGATCCGCGATGGGCTGATCTCGCTTCGGTGTCGTTGGAGGAAATACTTACTGATCATGCCTTTTGCGAACAAAAGGCTGCCACACAGTGCATCACACTTGTTCAGCGCTATGCTGACAGAGAAGATCTTGTGAACGCGCTGTCTCCCATTGTTACAGAGGAGTGGGGGCATTTTCGTATGGTGTGGGCCGAGATGAAAAAGCGTGGATTTGCACTGGGTAAGCAGCGAAAGGATGAGTATGTGAATCTGCTGTTGGTAAACGAACCGAAGAATGTGCACGGTGACGAAAAGCTGCTCCATAAACTCATGATATGCGCGCTGATTGAGGCGCGTAGCTGCGAGCGATTCAGGTTGTTGTCTGAGAATCTGGAGGAAGAAGCGCTCAGGAAGTTCTACCACAAGTTCATGGTGTCAGAAGCCGGACACTACAGATTGTTCATAGATCTGGCCACACAGTATTTCGACGCTGCTAAGGTGCGCGATGCGTGGCAGCAATGGCTAAAGATAGAAGAGGGTGTGTTGCAGCAATTGGTGCCCCGGGGCGACAGGATGCATTAGCGCAGGTGCTGCAACAGGCTCACGCGCACGCTTTTTACTGTTCCTCTGAATTCGGAAGATGACGAAATAAATACCTTGATAGTGCCATTGTCAGCCTTGATGGGGATTTCCATAAAGGAAATGTAGCTATTCGTTGCAGTGTCTTTACTTATAGGACTGAATAGGCGTACTCTGTTTCGTTTCACCGAATCCTTCATGGTCAGTTCAGTATGCAGATAGCTTTGCCATAAGTGCCCTGGCGCCAACACAGTTGCTTCAACCTTCACGATCATTTCTGCATAAGGTATTTGGTGTAGTTGCACCTCAGCTACCGTGCCGCGGTCTCCCGCGCCAAAGGATACTTCTTGAACCGTGTCACGCCTGATTAGAAGAGTGGTTTTGTAGCCGTTTTCGTTCCTCACAATTTCATCATTGTCCAGCAAACTCATGTCTGCGGGTGTTGGGCTTGGGTTCAGGTAGATGGCTCCGTAATACCGGCGATTCATATCGTCATAGTGAAGTATGGTAGCATTGTACTGACATACCTGGAAGAAATTGACAGCAATAAGATAAAGTCCCGCCGCAATGAACAAAGCACGAAAGCGCTGTTGCATCAGTTTGTTTGTTACAGCGGCAAGCGGCAGTGCGAACACTGCATAACTCTGCACCAATGCCCGTGTTGAGTAGCTGCCCCCATAGCGCCATTCGTGCCACCCTATGATGATGTATACGTTTAAAAGACAGAACCACAATACCGATTTTCGGAAGGGGAATTTTTTGATGAAAAACATGCCCGCCACAAACAGAAGCGTGACTGGCGTGTAAATAAACCACCCCTTTTCCCAACCGAACAACACGCGAAAATGAGGATTCAGGAAATCCCACTTACTGCCCACATCAAACAGGAAGGAACCGGTTGTGTTTTTCCAGTAAAGTAACTGTGGTAGTATGCCCAGCACACCGCCGGTCATGGCGCCTATCAGATGGCTGCGGTTGTTTTTTACCATGCCCCATTTTTCGGCCGCTGCTTCCCGTGTATGTGTGTTCCACATCAATGGAATAAATAGCATTATTGCCTCGGTGGGTCGTGTCATGGTGGCAAGGCCTATCACGTGTCCGGTAAGGGTTGCAAACAGGAGAGTTGGCTTTTCGTGCCATCGCATACTCATGAAAAGTATCGCTGTATACAGCACGAATAGGTAGGCATGACTTTGGCCGCTGTCAACCGCCGCATACTGAATATAGTTGCTCGCAAGGCACAGCAGCAACAACGTGATGGCGGTGGCTTTGTCGTCATAATAACGCAGCAATACCTTCCGAAGTAGCAGCAGCGCCAGCAAAGAGTAGAAGATGATACCGAAGCCGAGCGCGTATTGATAGGGTGGAGAAAAACCATCGGGCGGATAGTGACTATGTTGGGCTATAAAATGCCCTGCGGCAAAGAAAGGTGCCTGCATCAACGCTACACCGCCAAGATATTTGAATACATAATTGCCAT
>JBIKSN010000362.1:0-2686 GCA_044348585.1 Flavipsychrobacter sp. | reverse complement strand
CCGCCATTACCTGTGTTGAACCAAAGCGAATTCTCTTCAGCATCAACCGGCGGGACAGCAGAAACAGTCACGCTCGATGAGGTTGACTTGGGGACATAGATCAGGCCGTCAGTGGTCGACAGGATTGCGGCATTGTCAGCATCAGCCGAAACAGCAGTTGGGCCAGGCTCACCCTGGATGCCTTGCTCGCCCTGGGGACCTTGCGCGCCGTCAGCGCCAGGCTTTCCGTCGGCGCCAGGCTTGCCAGGAACACCTTGAGGACCCATTGGGCCGCGAGGGCCTTGGGGTCCGACTGTGCCATCACCACCGCCACCACCAGAACCACCAACACTTCCAGCGATCATCTGCACCCAGGCGGCTGATTTGCCACTCGGGAAATCTGTGGTGCGATCAATGGCCAGCCAGAGCGAATTGTCCATGCGAACGATTTCGCCAGACGAATAAGTCTGGGTGCCGTCGTAGTAGCCTCGGAATGACTTGACGGCCGCGCCATCAAAATCATCATTGAGATCTGGTAGCGCAAGCTCAATCGTGTGAACTCGTCCGTCTGTCATCTCAAACAGAATATTGGCGTCTGATGCGAATATGTCCTTGATACCTACACCGTCGGCGCCAGTCAGACCAATCCCACCGGCCTCACCCTGATCGCCCTTCTCTGTGAACACGAACATCTGCCACTGCTTGTCGCCATCGTCAGCGACCTTGATCAGCGTCTTGCGATCCTTGATCACAATGTCGTTGATCGAATACTCAACCTCTTTCTTAAACGTGCCACGAAATATCGGCGAATGATTCTCGATCGTGTGATCAATCACCAGACCATCGGACAGCGCGACACGCATCGCAGTTTTTCGAAGTTCTGTCTGCTCAAATGAAATGTCGTCGATGCCGTTGACTAGGACGTTGTAGCCGGCCGGATCATCTGAAGGCGATCCATTGGCCTTGCGGCTGGTCATAAACAAACCACCGCCATGAGCGACGAGTGTGTTCTTGTCTACCTTGTCGCCATCACGAACCAGCATCGGCTCAATGATTGGGCGATCACGGCCAGGCTCACCGTCTCGGCCGTCCTGGCCGTCTAAGCCTTTCTGGCCGTCAATACCATCGCGACCGTCTTTGATCTGCGCCAGGCGCTCGTCAACGATTGACTTCAGTGCGTCGAAGTGCGTCTGAACGTCAGCTTTTACTTGGAGCGAAAGCTCTTCAGTTTTTCCTTGACGCTGTTCCAGATCGCTAATAGTTTTTGCATAATCATTGATTGCCTCGCTAGTTTTTTGAACCGACTCTGTCAGTTGGCCGAGTGTTGACTCGGTAGCCGCATCAAGCGCCTTGCGCTGAATGTCGGTCGACTCTTGGAGCTTTGAAAATACATCAGTCGAGAGCTGATCAATCTTGATCCCGAGATCATCGTGCTTTTGATCAATCAGTTTGACCGAGCTTTCGATTGATGACTTGAATTCATTTGTGAGAGTGACTGTGCGCTCATCGACTAGATTCTGGCTTTCTTCAGCAGATTCTTTGATAACCCGAAGCATCTCGGTAGCCAGCTCTGACTGCGACTCATTAGCGCGAGCCTCAACGTCGATGAGTTTGACCTGAATGGCCGCAAGTTCTCCGACGTTCTTTTCAATTGCTTTATTTAATGAGTCCCGAGTCTCAGAGAGAACCTCTGCGACTGCTTCAATTATTGGTAAATTTTTCGACTCAAGCATGGTGCATTTTTCCAATCAGTATGGATTTAATCAGCGCCTTCGCGGCCGCTGGATCTTGATCCTCTTCTGGCTCTGGTGGCTCGACTGCTGGTGCCGGTGGCGCTATTGGTGCAACAGGCTCGGGCGTCTCTCCAACCTGGATCATCTGCTGCTGTAAGTAAGGCTTATCGCCGCCCTCGACAGGAGGTAAACCCTCGATGCGTCGCGCCTCATTGGGTGAATAGATGCCACGCTGTACGGCCTGGCCAAGCGTATCGACTCGATCCTTCATGTTCGTGCGAAGGAGAATCTTTTCATCTAGGTTGATTGACTCGTCAGCGTCTAACTCAAAGAAATTCTCTAGAGAAGTCTCAATCAGTTTGATTGTGTGTCCGAGATCTGTGGCCAGCCAATGGCTGATCAGCTGCTCTGTGTTGTTATAGGTCGAATTGCCCATTGAGTTGACCAGAGCGAGAGGCACACCAAAAACACTGGTGATCGCCTCAACCGTCATCTGGTAAGCCTGGATCATTTGCGCGTCTTGGCTCGACATCGAAATCTGTTGCCACTTCAAGCCACTCGCGAGAATTGGTGTCTGGCCAGATGAGAACCCGGCTGACTGTTGATTCCAGACTTCTCGCAGTCTTGAGATCTGCTCTTTCGTCAAATCCTTATCAGTGCTAATCACGCCAGATGGCCGGCCTTGATTCGTAAAGAAATTAGCCGACCCAGCTGTGATCGCATTGTTTGTCGTAACCGGCGCGAACACCGATTCGATGGGCGATACGCCACGCAAAGGATCATCAGGTGTTGCGAGTTTGATGTGCAACATATCCCGCGCTGGGACAAAGTATTCTGGATCAAAATTCTCGTATGTGAAACGAGTGTCACTCAGCGAATACACTACGCCGCCATCATCTGGCAGCCGGTAAGCGTGGACCATCTCTGGCCGCATCAGCCACATCTCGACCACTTCGGTTCTGTTGTTACGTCTG
>JBIKSN010000394.1:0-2691 GCA_044348585.1 Flavipsychrobacter sp. | reverse complement strand
CAACCATTGTGATGATAAAAGGGATGAATTGTTCCCAGCCTAGCTTGTACATATCTCTAAAAAGACTCACTTTTGCCAATTTGTATCCTACAAAAAGCAAAATACAAGCTAGTGCTGCAATAGGAATTTTATTGAGCCATTGTGGAAATGCCAAAACCGAAATCAACAATAATGCGCCGTGGACAATTGCCGAAACTTTGGTTTTTCCCCCAGCGTTGATATTGGCTGAACTCCTTACAATAACCTGAGTAATAGGCAAACCGCCCAAAAGCCCTGAGAAAAAATTTCCGATTCCTTGTGCTTTTAACTCTTTGTTGGTAGGTGTATTTCGTTTGTATGGGTCTAGCTTATCGGTAGCTTCTACCGATAGTAACGATTCTATAGAGGCTACCAATGCCAATGTAAGTGCCACTTCATAGACTTTGATGTTTTTCAAGGCAGAAAAATCGGGGAACGTGACTAAGTTTTTGAGTGTTTCCATTGAATTGACTACAGGAAGCTGAACCAAATGTTCGCTTGTAAGCGCCCATTGAGGGAAACTAATTTTGAATATTTCATTGATGACTACTCCTAATATTACCACAAAAAGGGATGCAGGAAGGAGGTTCAATGCTTTTATTTTTTTGATAAATGATTGTTCAAATAACAAAAGCAATAAAATAGATACCAGTGAAATAATTATTGCCCCCGTGGAATTGTATTGAAATGCAAAAAATAATTCGGTAAAGGTGTTGTGTCCATCTAGCTGCTGAAAAGCTTCATCGCCCATAAGGTCTTTGTCAAATCCTAATGCGTGCGGAATTTGCTTCAAAATAAGTATAATTCCTATGGCTGCCAACATACCTTTGATAACCGATGATGGGAAATAATGCCCAATAATACCTGCTTTGAGATATCCTGCTATCCATTGGATGATACCCGAAATAAGTACGGCAAGTAAAAATACTTCAAAACTACCTAATTTGGTAATGCCTCCTGCTACAATCGTAACTAAACCTGCTGCAGGGCCCGATACACCAAGGCTAGAGCCACTGAAGAAGCCTACTACGATTCCTCCAATAATTCCTGCTATAATTCCCGAGAAAAGCAAATCGGGGCGACCTGTAGAGGCACTGGCAATTCCCAAACAAAGAGGAAGTGCTACTAAATAAACTACTAGACCAGCCGAAAGGTCATTTTTATATTTTTCAATCATTATAATTTTTTTTATTGATTATTAGAAATTATTATCCTCAAAAAAAGGATAAAGTATTTGGTCGTAGAATTCAACCTTTCCGGTTTCTACATCGTACATAGCTCCTACAATACCAATTTTCTTTTTTTCGATCATATGCTCGAGTATAAAACTGCGCTCAACAATTGAATTTAGCGTTCTTTTTACATTGAGTTCGGCTACTTTTTCCACAAAATCATTGTTGTGAGAAGTTCGAAGTTCGGCATCTTTTACGGTTCTTTCTTCGTAGATAGCGGGTTGAATTTTTGCAAGCAATTCGGTCAAATTTCACATTTCTACGTGGTCGCAAGCACCTTTTATAGCACCACATTTTGTATGTCCTAGCACTACAATTAATTTTGAACCGGCTACTTTACACGCAAATTCCATACTGCCTATAATATCGGTATTGACAATATTTCCTGCAATACGTATTGAGAATACATCGCCCAAACCTTGGTCAAAGATGAGCTCAGCAGAAGTTCTGCTATCAATACAACTAAGGATACAAGCAAAAGGCCATTGTCCATCGCTGGTATGATTGACTTGTTCTAGAAGATTGCGATGTGTTTTTAAATTGTTTTGGAAACGTTCATTTCCACTTTTTAATATTTCTAATGCCATCTCTGGCGTCAAAGACTCTTGTTTGAATTTATCTAAAGTTTTCATTAAAAAATGTTTATAAAATTAATAAAGGTTGTTTTTGTCAAAATTTTATTGACAAAAATATATTTATTTTATAAATATTCTGGAGGCGGATTTTTTATAGCTCTAATTAAGTTGTTTTTAAAACTAGATTGATATTTTCTATAGTTGTTTTTACTTTTTGAAATTATTTCCTCTTTAATGTTTTCAATAGTTGAGAGCGATATTAAAATAAATTCCGACTCCATTTGTTTGTATGATTCTGTTTCAGATTCGGAATCTTCGTTCATAATATTGTTGAATTTTTGAGCACAAATTTTCATAGCTATAAAAAAGAATAGCAATATTGAAAAAAATCCAGCAAGTCCATTTTTAAACTTCATTATGCAAATATAAGAAAAATTTATATTTGCAATTAGTATAATTTATAATTTAACGATATTTTACATTTGCACTCAACCAATCCAATTGATTTTCAAATAATTCTTGAGCACATAAGTCATGATGTAGTTCATGTCTTGCATTTTCAAACAATTTGAGGGTTGCATTTGAATTGTTATTAGCAAAAGATTGAGAGCCTTTGTAGCTGGTGAGTTTATCATCCGTTCCGTGCGCCATAAAAATAGGAATATTTTTGATTTTATTTGCGTGTTTTATAGCACTTTCGCCTAGAAAATATAAGGGTACAAATAGCCCTGGTGTAATACTGCCATGAACAAGTTTGTCGGTTTTGTATTTGGCTACTTCTTCGGGAATTCTACTGATAAGATTTGCATCCAATCCTGTTTTGTCGCCGTAATTTGGATAAATTTTTATCATTAATTTTGCTAACA
>JBIKSN010000080.1:0-11204 GCA_044348585.1 Flavipsychrobacter sp. | reverse complement strand
AACGGCTGGGAGAAGATCATCGACTTCAACCTGAACGAAGAAGAAATGGCCGCGTTCAACAAGTCGGCAGAAGCAGTGCGCAACATGAACGCCGTGCTGGATACACTGGTTGCCTAATCAGCCGGTTACTATTAATTGATACAACAAGCGTCCTGCACCTGTGTGCGGGACGCTTTCTTTTCCCCGCCCGGTACCGTACTTTCGTGTTATGAAAAGGGTACTGATATCGGTGGGTATATTCGTAGGGTTGCTGGCTGTAGTGGCCGTGGTGATGGAGCTTACAGCCTCCGCCCGGCAGCAGGCCATGCGCTACTTCCGCACCCGCAGCGTGTTTCAGTACCAGCCCGGCAATGTGGTCTACGATCCCGCACTGGGCTACCGCCTCACCCCCGGGCTGGATGTGGCCTTCAGCAATGCCGAGTTCAGCACACGGGTGCACACCAACTCCATAGGCTTCCGCGATGACGATGCCTCGCTGCAGGGCGCACAGGTGTGGTTCCTCGGCGACTCCTACTCCTTTGGCTGGGGCGTAGAAGAGCCCGAAGGCGTGGAGAAGCAGTATGAGCGGGCCACCGGCAAGCGCGTGCTCAACATGTCGGTGCCGGGCTATAGCAACATACAAGAGATGCTGATGCTGATGAAGTGGGCACATGCATCGCCGGTGACGGGTATTGATGTGTACCTCTTCCTCTCCTCCAACGACTTCATCGACAACGAGAACACCTCGTTCGATGCGTTTCCTTACTTCGTGGAGCAGGGTGGTGGCATAGCCCTCGCCAAGCCATTAGAAGCCTCCTTCAGCACATGGCAGCAGACGGTGAACCGCTGGATGATAACGGGTACTGCAGCCCGCAAGTCTATGCTGGCCTACTATGCCGCCGCCGCGGTAAAGAACCTGTCGGTGGGGGATGTGTATAGCGGCTACCGCTCTGGCCAGACGGCGGTAAAGGGCAACAAGGCGTTCCTGCTGGTGGCGCAGCAGTTGGCACAGTTCGCGCAGCAGCGGCAGAGCCGTGTGACGGTGGTGTACATACCGCCCACCAGTGGCAACAAGGCCGAACAGCAGTTGCCGTTCCTGCGCAAGGTGTGCGGCACGCTGGGTCTGCGCCTGCTGGACCTCTCGCCGGTGGTTACCCCCGATGACTACTACCCGCTGGATAAACACTGGACACCCGCAGGGCATGCAAAGGTGGCGGCATGGCTGGCACAGCAGCAGTAGTGCCCAGACGACGAAAGCCGCTCTGAGAGCGACTTTCGGTAGGTATTTGAGTGGGGGAGTGCCCCTGTTGTTCGTCTGATTATTTCATCTTGAAAGCCTTCTTTACTTTAGCTACGTAGTCGAGCTTTTCCCAGGTGAAGAGTTCCACTTTCATGTTCTTGGTTTTGCCGTCGGCGCTCTTGAAGGTCTTGTTCACTGTAACAGGAACGCGACCCATGTGGCCGTAAGCAGCACACTCGCTGTACATAGGCTGGCGCAGTTTCAGGCGGTCTTCTATGAAGTAAGGACGCATATCGAACACGGTGCTGAGGACCTTAGCGATCTCGCCATCGGTCATGTTCACTTTGGCAGTGCCGTATGTGTTTACGTACAGACCCATTGGCTGTGCCACGCCTATCGCGTAGGAAACCTGAACGAGTACTTCGTCGCACACGCCTGCAGCCACGAGGTTCTTGGCTATGTGGCGGGTAGCGTATGCCGCAGAACGGTCTACCTTGCTCGGATCTTTACCGCTGAAGGCACCACCACCGTGCGCGCCCTTGCCACCGTAAGTATCTACGATGATCTTGCGGCCGGTGAGACCTGTATCGCCGTGCGGACCACCGATAACGAACTTGCCGGTAGGGTTTACGTGATACTTGATCTTGTCGTTGAAGAGGTGTTTGTACTGTGGATAGCTCTTGAGGATGCGCGGGATGAGGATGGTCTTCACATCTTTAGTGATGCGGTCCTGCATTGGTTTTTCCTCTGCAAAATCGTCGTGCTGGGTGCTGATAACGATGGTATCGATACGAACGGGTTTGTTGTTGTCGTCATATTCGAGGGTTACCTGGCTCTTAGCATCCGGACGGAGGTACTTCATCTGCTTGCCTTCGCGGCGGATAGCAGAGAGCTCCAGCAGGAGGTTGTGTGCCAGATCGAGTGCGAGTGGCATGTAGTTGGCTGTTTCGTTTGTAGCGTAGCCAAACATCATACCCTGGTCGCCGGCGCCCTGGTCTTCTTTCTTCTTGCGCTCTACACCCTGGTTGATGTCGGCGCTCTGCTCGTGAATGGCAGAGAGCACACCGCAGGAGTGGGCTTCAAACATATATTCGCTCTTGGTGTAGCCAATACGCGCTATGACTTCGCGGGCAATTGTCTGCACGTCTATGTAGGTGTTACATTTCACTTCACCTGCCAGTACCACCTGACCGGTAGTTACGAGTGTTTCACAGGCTATCTTCGACTGAGGATCCCAGGCGAGGAAGTTATCAACCAATGCGTCTGATATCTGGTCGGCAACTTTATCGGGGTGCCCTTCTGATACCGATTCTGATGTGAATAAATAAGGCATTTTAATTGCAAGTTTTTAATGAACGAATATGTGTCTTATAAAACAGGTGGCAAATGTATGAATTGTTGTGGTTATTATCTATAGAAGGTTAATTGGTTAAAGGGTTAATGGGGCAAAATGTTAATTGGTTAAGAGATCAACCACCCCTATCCCCTCCTTCGCAGGAGGGGAACACCTCGAATGAGCGCTGTGGGGACCACCCCTATCCTCCCGAATACTTTCGGGACAGGCTCTCCTTCGCAGGAGGGGAACACCTCGAATGAGCGCTGTGGGGTTTTTAGTAGAACTGCCCGACAGTACCCGTCATTTCGAACGGAGCGAGGATACGAGCGATGTGAGAAATCTCCTGAGGTCTTGTACCCTTGCCCAATTGAATTTCCCCACTTTTGTATCCAAACTGCGCAATTTTTTTCTTCTTCCCACTTCTGACCTACTTCATTGATTATCAATGACGAGGTGCGCAATTTCACTTCCCACTGCTTCTCACTGCTTCTCAAAACCTGCGCACCTTTGCGCACCCCCTGCGCATCCCGAGAAGTAAAACAAATTCATTATATGTGCTTCTTTGCCTCATTTTCTGCAACATCAATACAAGTTACAACCGGCTTTGCAGCAGGGCAAAAAGAAAATCTATCATAGTGCGTTTTGTGCAACGTCATAAAAAATAGCCCCGAGGGGGCGACATGATTAATTGCCGGAAGATTCGCCGATCCGGAGATCGGGTACCGGTATGACATAGTCAGGAGACTATGCCAAGCGGAGGCGACATGATTAATTGCCGGAAGATTCGCCGATCCAGAGATCGGGTGCCGGTATGATATAGTCGATAGACTATGCCAAGCGGGGAGGTTTTATGCTTTATAGTATCCCTTTCCGGGAATCAAATGCCTGACACCTCCGGCCGGATTCTCGACGTCATTTTCCCGTCTGGGAATCAAGTGCGTGTGACAATGGAAAATTGTTTGACCAGCAACTTTTCCGCTGTTGATTCCAATATTGAACCCCTTAATTCCATTGTCTTTTGACGAAGCAATTTCTTTTCCTCTCATCAACAAGTCCTGAATCGCATTTAATTCGGGTTGGAAGATATCGAAATACTCTCCGAAATGACGCTTGGGAATTATCAGCATGTGGTATTCAGTGACAGGGAATTGATCAAATATCAGGTATGCCAGGTTGTTTTCTTGCACAATTCTTTTTGAGTCAACATTACAGAAGATACAATCTTCCTTGCGGTGATCATATTTCATATTAATGCCCCTGAAGTCTACATCATCATGGTCTCTTTTCATCGCATTGCATGAAAAACATAGTGCTTGATAATTATTAATCGAATCCGCTCCACCGTGATTTTTAGGTACAATATGATCAACTTCCAATGCGCGTTCACTATCCATGCACCCGCATAACTCGCACCTGAAATGTGCGCGTTTCAAGACCTCATATTTAATCGATCCCGGTATCGCAGTTCGGCTTTTGCTCCTATGTTGCCAAATGGTACTTCCCCTTTTGCTAATGTAGGCTTCAAGTTTTTCATTACAAATATTAATCAAGTCCGTTATTTCGCTCTCAGAAAGTTCATCGAAACCACTTAAGCGATATTCTTTTTTTTCTTTGTCGACTATGGAATGATTTCGAAGCACTCGCCCTACCATGTTATTTGTGATATTCTGGTAGTATTCAATTTGAGACGGGTCCTGCATTGATATCTCTTTGGCGATGTCCGTATCGGTGGCTACTCCCTTACTACGCAAAAGGCACTTGATCATTACCGGTTGGTAAATGTGCGACATCTTCATTTTCTCTACTAGAAAAGTTCTTAGTGTACCGTAGCTCATTTGAATAATTTCCTTAATTCCTCTTTGCAGTGTTTTAATAGGAGCCTCTACAGGGTTATTTCGGCTAGAATAAAAAGTAAAAAGACACGATTTCAGAGCCAGCTAGGCTCGACAAAGGAGTATATAGGTACATGACTTTATTCAAATTTAATTCGAGATTCAGCTAGATGAACTAACGTCGTAATTGAAAATGAAATATTCAAATTGTCAGAACCTCGCTAATTGCTCTTTTATTGCCTCTGCTTTTTGTTCAATGTCTTGTAAATGACTTTTTGCATTATTTAGGCTGGTCTCTAGTCGCGTAATGACGATTGTTTGCTCGCTTATCTGTTGTTCTCTTTCCGCAGCTGTGCGTAGCACTTTAAACTGTTTTATGCGTTCAAGGCGATCAATGGCTACCTGAAGTTCTGCAGTTTCGGTTTCAATTCTTTGCCTTAGGGCATTAATAGTGTTGCGAGCTGCTGTGAGTTCGCCCTCAAGCGCCTCTTTTTGTTCGAATTTACGTTGTGTTTCAGCAACTGCGGCATTTCTGATGGAATCGTCTCTGCGCTGTTGGACGGCAGCCTGTTCGGCAGCATTGTTACCACAGGATATTACAAACAAGGAAATAGCAAGGAGAACTATTCTCATGGTATTTTGTTTTTGAGGTGAAAGATAGGAGACTAAAGTAGTAATCTTTTGAAAAGCATGGTAGTAAAATGAGATAAATATTATCTGAATAATATTCCTTGTGCAGCCAAGTAAATAATCATGTCACCCTTTCGGGCCTTGGGTGGTGTTGGCCGTTTTTCTATAATCATGTCGCCCCCTCGGGGCTGGGTTTTCTGTTGTTTTCCTTCCTATCTTTTTTCTACCACACTACAGAAAACGCACTATCATAGATATTTCTTTTGCCGGTTTTGGGGGGCGGTTGTAACTTGAATGGAAGTATGATGGAATGGGAGTTCAGAAAGTAATATTACAAAATACAATTACTTCTCAGGTGGGCAGAAAGTGCGCAAAGGTGGGAAGTTTTTGCGCAGTTTTGGGAAGCTGTGGGAAGTAGTACTTCCCACCTTTTTATTGATAACCAATGAATTAGTGCAAGACTGCGCAGGAAGAAAAAAATGCGCAATTGGGAAGACCGGGGTGCGGGAATTCTATTGGGCGGAGGTGCTAAACCTCAGGGGATTTACTTCGGGTAACAATGTCTTTTCAATTGCCTCAGTGAGAAAGTTCTCTGTTCGTTCGTACCTCACTCCATTCGGAATGACGGGTGCTATTGGGCGCGTTTCTCCCAATACCTAATTCCTAACTTGCCGGCAGGCAGGTTCCTTGTGTCATCCCCAAACAATCTACTCCACTGTCACGCTTTTGGCGAGGTTGCGGGGTTGGTCTACGTTGCAGCCGCGCATGATGGCTATGTGGTAGGCCAGCAGTTGCAGGGGCACTATGGTGATGAGCGGAGAGAGTATCTCTTCGGTCTCGGGCACCTCTATGATGTGGTCGGCCAGTTCGCGGATCTGTGTGTCGCCCTTGGTCACCACGGCAATGATCTTTCCTTTGCGGGCTTTTACTTCCTGCACGTTGGATACGATCTTTTCGTATGCGCTTTTGTTGGTGGCAAGGAACACTACCGGCATGTTCTCGTCTATGAGGGCTATGGGGCCGTGCTTCATTTCGGCAGCGGGGTAGCCCTCGGCATGTATGTAGGATATTTCTTTCAGCTTCAGCGCGCCCTCCAGTGCCACAGGGAAGTTGTATCCACGACCGAGGTAGAGGAAGTTGGACGCGTTTTTGTAGATGGCGGCAATCTCTTTGATCTGGGCATCGAGCTGCAGGGTCTCTTCGATCTTGCGCGGGATGTTCTCCAGTTCGTAGAGGATCTCCCTCATTTTTGAGGTAGATATGGTGCCCCTGGCCTCGGCCATACGCAGGGCTATGAGGGTGATGAGGGATACCTGTGTAGAGAATGCCTTGGTAGATGCCACGCCTATTTCGGGGCCGGCATGGGTGTAGGAGCCTGCATGCGACACACGGGCTATAGATGAGCCGATGACGTTGCAGATGCCGTATATGAGTGCCTGACGTTCCTTGGCCAGATTGATGGCAGCCAGGGTGTCGGCGGTCTCGCCCGACTGGGATATGGCTATGACCACGTCGTGCTCGGTGATGATGGGGTTGCGGTAGCGGAACTCGGACGCGTACTCTACTTCTACGGGTATGCGGGCGAGGTCTTCAATCATGTATTCGCCGATGAGGCCTGAGTGCCACGATGTGCCGCAGGCCGTGACGATAAAGCGTTCGGCCTTGGCAATGCGGTTGATGTATTCGTTGATGCCGCCGAGCTTGATCCAGCCCTGTGCGGCGTTCATGCGGCCGCGCAGCGAGTCTTCGATAGCCTTGGGCTGTTCGTAGATCTCTTTGAGCATAAAGTGCTCGAAGCCGCCTTTCTCGATGGTCTCGATGGTGAATTCGAGTTTTTTGATCTCGGGCGATTTTTCTACGTTGCCCAGGGTGCGGATCTGGTAGTTGCCATCGCGGTTGATAACGGCATACTCCTGCTCGTCGAGGTACACGACGTTCTTGGTGTATTCTATGATAGGGGAGGCATCGGACGCGATGAAGAACTCGTCTTCGCCGATACCTATAACCAGCGGGCTGCCTTTGCGGGCCGCGATGAGCTGGTTGGGGTTGCTTTTGTTGAGCACTACAATGGCGTAGGCACCTACTACCTGGTTGAGGGCGATGCGCACGGCATTGTCGAGCGAGGTGTTCTCTTTCTTTTGCACCTCTTCGATGAGGTTCACCAGTACTTCGGTATCGGTGTCGGAATGAAAGACGTAGCCACGGCTGACGAGCAGTTCTTTGATGGCGGCATAGTTCTCTATGATGCCATTGTGAATGATGGCGAGAGAGCCGGAGTGTGACAGATGCGGGTGGGCGTTGCGGTCGTTGGGTTCGCCGTGGGTAGCCCAGCGAGTATGACCAATGCCGATGGTGGCATGGGTAAGGGTGGTATCGACAATGGTTTCGAGGTCGGACACCTTGCCGGCCTTTTTGAATACGGTCATATCTCCGTTCAGCAGGGCGATGCCCGCACTGTCGTAGCCACGGTACTCGAGGCGCTTCAGACCTTTAATGATAACGGGATAAGCCTGCTTGGTTCCTATATAGCCAACGATTCCACACATAGTTTCACAGATTAATTCAGTTTGGAATATACGACAAATAATTTTGCCTTGTATAGGGAGTTCGGGTGATTGCCACCACCGAGGACGGCACGATAGGCACCTACATAATCCTGGGTACCTGTAATGCGGAGGTGCAAAGTATCTTGTCCGGCAGCGATGCAGCCCATGATCTCGCGGGGGAGACCGAGGGAGTACACGCGCACGTCTTTATTATCGCGTTTGAGGGTGTAAAGCTGTCCGTCCAGGATAGAGAACGGTGTGAGGCTGGTGGTGGGGTAGCGGTCGTTCACTTCCACTACTGCTCCGGCAGCAGTGCCAGACGGGTACACACCATTGCTGACCTTGCGGGGGTACAGACGGCTGAGCGGGTCGTAGTTGAGATCGTTGTGCACGGGCAAAAGGGCCAGTTGCAGCTGGGCCTTGTTGATGACGCCCTTTGGCAGGCTCTTGATGCCGGTGATCTTGATATCGAGGCAGGCACCGGGCTGGTTCTGGATGGCTATAATGCTATCACCGGGCTGTGTAGAGGTAAGCAGGGAATTGAGCGGTGTGCCGGCGTATGCCTTGGTGACGTTGTTGAAGAAACCGCAGGCCTCGCCATTGAAGAAGTATTGCTGAACGGCGGTATCGGAGGTGCTGCCGTTGGTATGGTAGTAAACGGTAATGCGGGCGGCATTGGCACTGTTGCTGCCATTGAGCCTGAAGAACGGATAGGCCTTTGTGGGGGTAGTGCCAACGGGGCGTACCACCAGACCTTTAAAGAAGGTGTTGAAGGCCGAGTTGGGGGTGTTGGGGTTGTCGGTAGCGGCCTGCAGGGCAGGGTTGAGGCGTGCCAGAAGTCCACCGAGGTTGAGCGGCAAACGCAGCGCAGGGGCGTAATTCTTGCCCTTGATATTTACCGAGTCGGACAGGTCATTCACTTTAACCGTGTAGGGGTTGCTGAGTGGTGTGGCCTCGTCGATCTTTTTGGTAGTGTAAGAATAGTAAGCGGTTTTGGCGGCGATGTCCTCGTCGAGGAAGAAGGCCTGGTAGGTCTGGGTAAGGGAGTTATCGGTAGTGTCGCCGTAGGTATAGCCGGCATAGGGCAGCACCAGGAATGCCGAATCTATAGTTGCGTTGTTGTACACAGCAATAGAGGGGTTGTCCGGTATTACCTGAAAGGCTGTGTAGCCGGTCATTGTGCCGAAGAAGGGATCGGTGATGTGGCCGGCACCCTGATAAACGGGCAGACCGGATATGAAAAGGCCTGAAACGGCGGTGTCGTCGTAATAGGTGCGGGTGATGCAGCCGAGTTCGGCGCTGTAAACGCCCAGGGCGGTATCGGAAGGCGATATTTTCGCATCAATGATGGAGCCTTCTTTACAACCCGTGCCGGCAATAGTGAGTGCCAGCAGAGCTACCAATGCCAACAGGCTGAAACGGTGGTTCAAAGCGAGAAATTTGTGGGCTAAGATGGTGAAAGAAAATCTAAGACTCTGTTAAGCTTTTATACAGCTCCAACAGTGGTGTTACATCTTCCTTCCAGCTTGGTTCATACTTGAGTACTTTCTTGTATCGGCTTGGTTTCAGTTCGTCGGTTATTTTCTTGTTCACGTCTTCCGAGCCGAACACTACCACATCGGCACTTTTGCCGCCGCCGATGGTGAGACCGGTGTTGGTGCCATCTTTGAACGCATCGAGGTCTTTCTCCTTGATCTCGGCGCTGATAATAGCTTTTTTGATGAAATTGGGGTGCAGCGTTTCGTTGAACTGGTCGGACTGAGCGGTATAGATGACTTTAGAGTAGCCGAAAACCGGTTCTTTCTTGTAAGTGGTCTTGAGGTAGAGGGGCACGAGCGATGTCATCCAGCCGTGGCAATGAATGACATGCGGCGGCCAGCCGAATTTCTTAACGGTTTCGAGTGCGCTTTTGCAGAAGAAGATCATGCGTTCTGCATTGTCTTCGAAGAAAACGTCCTGATCGTCGCGGAAAACGGCTTTGCGCTTGAAGTAGTCTTCATTGTCCATGAAGTAAACCTGAAGGCGCGCGTTGGGGAGCGATGCTACCTTGATGATGAGGGGGTAGTCATCTTTGTCTATAATTACATTTATACCCGACAGGCGAACGACCTCGTGCAGCCTGTGACGGCGCTCGTTGATGAGGCCGAAGCGGGGCATGATCACACGAATCTCAAGACCTGAGTCGAACGTTTTAATGGCCAGTTTGTTGAGGATCTGGGCAAAATCGGTAAACTCAGTGTAGGGAGAAAGTTCGTTGGCAATGATTAAAACACGTTTCTTTGTGTCTGCAGACATGCTAAGAAATTGATTATTAGTATAAATAATAAAATAGTCTGCAAAATTACGAAAATATTGAATTCCAACCGTAATTTGCGTGTTGCCAACCTAAAAATAGTTGTATGGTCATCCTTAAGAGGGTAAATGATATAGAGGAATATTTGAATCTGAAAAGGGCAAATGGAGACCATATCGGGTTTGTTCCAACGATGGGTGCGCTTCATAGCGGGCACATATCGTTGGTGGAAAGGTGCAAGTTGGATGGGGGGGTGAGTGTGTGCAGTATTTTTGTGAATCCCACCCAATTTAATGATAAAAGTGACCTGGAAAAGTATCCAAGGTCGGTGGAGGGCGATATAGAATTGCTGCTGCAGGCCGGGTGCGACGTGTTGTTCCTGCCCGATGTGGCGGACATATATCCGGACGGTGAGGCAGCTATGCCCAGCTGGGACTTCGGGTATCTGGAGACGGTGCTAGAGGGTGCTACGCGGCCGGGGCATTTCAGGGGGGTGGGTCAGGTGGTGGCCAGGTTGCTACAGGTGGTGCAGCCGGACAGGTTGTATCTGGGTAGTAAGGACTACCAGCAGTGCATGGTAATAAAGAAACTGGCGGAGCTGACCGGAATGAATGAACTGAAGGTGGTGATATGCCCCACGCAGCGTGAGCCGGACGGGTTGGCTATGAGTTCGCGCAACAGGCGCCTGTCGGAAGGGCAGCGGGCAGTGGCAGGACTTATTTACCAATGTCTGGTGTCGATACAGGCCAAGCAGGGAAGTGCGCCGTTTGCCGTGGTGCAAAAGGAGTGCGAGGAACTGATGCGGGCGAAGGGTTTTGTACCTGAGTACATTGCCCTGGCACATGCCGGTACGCTGGAATTGCTGACCGATTATAAGCCGGGCACGCCGATGGTGGCGCTTATAGCGGCGAAAATAGGAGAGATCAGGTTGATAGATAATCTGGTAATTTAACGGGGGGGGAATTGGGAGTTTGGAATTGGGAGTTTGGAATTTGGAATTTGCCGGAGGGCAGGTTGAGGTATTAGGGGTAGATAATATAAGTAAACGGTGTTGAGAGATAATCACGGGAGGGTAATCAACTATTTGCGGCTGGCGGTGACGGACAGGTGTAACCTGCGTTGTTTTTATTGCATGCCCGAGGAGGGGATAGACTGGTTGTCGCGGGCGGACCTGATGACCTATGAGGAGATGCTGCGCATTTGCGGGGCACTGGTGAAACAGGGCATCAACAAGATAAGAATAACGGGCGGGGAACCATTTGCCCGAAAAGATATAATGAGCCTGATGGCCGGGCTTGCAGCCATGGACGGGCTGCACGAGCTGACGCTTACTACCAACGGAACCATT
>JBIKSN010000371.1:0-2700 GCA_044348585.1 Flavipsychrobacter sp. | reverse complement strand
AGAAAGAAGGTACAGGTAAAGTAATGTCTGAGTCAGGCGCATCAGTTGATGATGCTACCTACATGCTTGACTTTATTAATTCTATTAAACACTTTGCTACCAATGGTCTTAACCGTATGGGTAAAAAAGTATCAGCCAAAGCTGTTAACGAAATGGCTAAGGCTGTAGCTATGGACGCTATTGACCGTGGTGCTGTAAAGGTATTCCATATTGGTGATCGCCCTGTAGTTCAAATGAGTTCAGATATTAAAGATATTGCTCGTGACCTACAGATTGCTTCAGAAGCTTTAGTAGGTGACTACGGTCGTAGACGCTCTTCTTCTACACCTAACCGTAGTGGTACTTCCTTTGCCGCTAACAGACCTCAATTAACTAAGCGTTCTATTAAGAAAGGTGACTTAGTTACTACTGCTGCTGAAGCTACTAAAGACATTCTCGGTTCAGTTGGTTTAATGTTTGGTGCTAAAGATATTCAATACAAAGAGATTGAACTAGGTTTAGTTATGAGTCCTGAGTATCTTGAAAAAGACTCTCAAGGTAAAATTAAGTGGAGTAATCATTGGGCGGCTAAACGTTTAGGTGTAAGTGAAAAAGATTTCAATGCAGCTAAAATGAAAACAAAGCCTGAGAAAGACTTTAATCCTGCAGACCCAGATGCTGTTAGACGCTTTGAGGCACAACAGGAATATCAAGCAACAGAAGTTATTAATAACAAACTAAAGACCATTGAGTTTGATATTAAGAACGCTAAAAGTTCTCCCGGTATTCGTTACTCAGAATGGGTACACAGTTTATCTAACCAACGATTCTTCCCTAACAGCTTTGACGTAGACTACATGGGTTCCAAAAATGCAACCCGTGATATGCTAGGTTTTGCAGTTAAAGAATATGTTACTTCAGACATGTTGTTTGATCCGCGTACAGTAGAAAACCTTAAGCAAAAAGCTATTGGTATCCTACGTATGCCCGGTGAAAAACAAAATGAAGCTTTAGAAAAATTAACACCTTCTGAGCGTGGTGCTATTGGCACTATGCTTAATGCTGTTATTGGTTACTACTCTGCCGTTGAAGGTTCTAATCCTGACATTGTTAAGGAAGCACCCGCATCTATTGTATCTAAGTATACACCTGCTATTGGTGATAAACTAGCTGAGGCTGGTAGAGACTATAATGCTTTCCTTGCTGATCCTATGAATGCCTCTGATAACATTCAGGAGCTATTAGCCGGTATGGAAAAAGGCGAATCTATGGGTTCTAAAAACCTGTGGGATGACATGTTTAACCTAAAGGCTGCTTCACTCATTCCTGAAACAAAGCGTAAGCATATTCCATTAACTCACCATGCATTTGACGATGGTAATCAGAACGGTATTTTCTTACAGGCACTATTCTTTGGTAGTCCTGATAATGCTATTCGTCTGGGTACCTTTAATCCTTCATTGGATGACATGCGTGAGTACGCAATGAATACCATGATTGCTAATTTGGAAGAGAACTTAAAAGATAATATTGAAGCTAACGATGCCTTCAGAAATTTCTTTAAGGCTATTAGAGATAAGCAAGGTAAAGCAGCTATGTCTAAAGATTTCTTCAAGAAACCTTTGATGCAGAATGCTTATGGTAAAGATGCCAGTATGTTTGGTGATATGATGGTTGAAATCTTAACCAACGTATACCCAGATGAAGCACAACAATACTTATTGAACAGCAGTGTTTACAACCGTGATGTTGATAAAGCATCCTCAGCTTTGAGTGACGCATTAGAAAGCACTCTCAGAGAAGTTATTAACTCTAAGTCAACACAAGTTCTTAAAGACATTGGCCGGTATACAGCTATCCTTAACCAAACAGTTATGATGCCTGGTATTACTGGCGACACCTATGTGCTTACACCTGTAGAGGTTGTGCCTATTAATAAAGCAAATGATAGTGGAGAAATCTTACCTATTAAGCTTGATGATGGTACTACTGTTATGGTTAAGTATAAGGCGTATGAGTCAGATACTTTTATTAACAGTGAAGGTCAAGAAGTAACTGTGGAGTCAAGTGCTATGGGCTACAGTCCTGCAGCAAGTAAAGGCGCTCAGTTAATTTACAACCAAAGAACTAAAAAGTATGATGTGTTTAACAACGCTATTGGTACAAGTCAATCACGACAAATGGTAGTTATGCCTATCCAGTCTATTGACGGTGACTTAGTTAAGTCTACTACACTATCTGTAAATAAAAATAGGGCAACTCCAGTACCTATTTTATGGGTACACGACTCAGCTATTTCTACTCCGGGTGGCTCATTGCTGTATCGTAATGCCTATAACAATATCTCTATTCCTAAAGCTATTCCTCAGATTGCTAAGTTTGGAAATCAATTTGCAGCTGTTATTAAAGACAGTGAAGAAGCGGTGTTCAACAAAGTAATGGAAAGAGGTCGTCCAGTAAGTATCGGTGATCAAGGGGACTTCCCTGCACTAGGCTCTTACCTAGATGAGCAGTTTGAAAGAGTACAAGATGATGGTGCTTATAAACAAATCTTCTTAAAGAGAGCTTATAACAACGAAACAACTTGGCTGAAATACCAACAGAAGACTAACGCTATTCTAAAAGAAGCTGAAGCTAATGGTTGGAAAGCACCAAGAAGTATTCCCGATACAGCCAATATGACTGGTGAACAGATCAGAAGACACCTTGCGGTTACACCAA
>JBIKSN010000348.1:0-2704 GCA_044348585.1 Flavipsychrobacter sp. | reverse complement strand
AATAAAAATACCTAATAATATTTTTAAATTATTTTAACAAATTCTACTTCCAAATGTTAAAGTTCAAACGGAAACGTTTGTTTTGGAGTAGTTCGCGCCAATCGATGGCGAAGAAGAGAAGAATAATAAATAAACCGGCGATAAAACCTAAAACAGTCTTCCAGGTGAAAAATCCATTTGCAATTGCAACTGCGTTTCGGGCAGCAAAATCGCCACTCAATACCATTAAAAGATCACTGCAGAATTTGCCTACCACAAAAGACGGTATGATCTTGGATATTTTAATGCGGGCAACACCGGCAGCAGTGAACAACGGAGTTGAAGGTAAGGGCACCAATGTGTATAGCAGTGCAAAAAGCCGCACCTTCCGGTCCTTACCCTCCAGCTTCTTTCCTATAAATTCTATGTCTTCTTTTTTCTGCGCACTTATGTACTTTTCAGACAGGATCGGCATATACAAACTAAGGATATACCGACCAAGCGTTGAGCCAGCAACTCCCATAACCATGACATACCAAATGTCAAGTCCATATCGCATCTGAAAAAACACCATAACAGTCCACGCAGGGGGACCAATAAATGGAACCAGATCAACCAAAAACGCCGCAAAAAATACCAAAAAATAATATACCATTAGGTTGCTCTGAGAATCCTGGTACCGATGCACCCGAAGGTACCGATACTAAAGAAGACGGGATTATGACCAAGTGGCGAAAATCCGAAAAAAATATCCATTTCTACTGACAATTATCAGGCTGCCGTCTTTTCAACATCATTAAAGGTTCGCAAGCATTCTGTATACATTTGCGCAAAAGAACCAACTACATGCAAATCAACTATATCTCAGCCGATGAAGCAGTTAAACTTATCAGATCTGGCAACAGGGTGTTTATACACGGAAGTGCAGCGACCCCTGTATTTCTGGTGAATAAGATGTTGGACAGGTTTGCCGAGATATCTGAGATTGAGTTGGTTGCAATCAGCACTCACGGAAAAATAGACTGGAACCGCCAGGGAGTGCTGAATAGCTTCAGGTTAAATTCATTATTTGTCTCTGACAACGTGCGCGGATGGGTGAATTCGGAGTATGGCGAATATCTCCCCGTCTTTCTCAGCGAGATCCCGAAACTGTTTGATAAATCTATACTGAAGCTCGATGTGGCTATCGTTCAGGTTTCTCCACCCGACGAGCATGGATATTGCACCCTCGGCACCTCAGCAGACATTGCAATATCAGCAGTACGGAATGCGCCTGTTATAATAGCCCAGGTCAATCCGCGAATGCCTCGCGTATTGGGCGAAGGAAACGTCCACTTTAGCAAGTTCGCAGCCATGGTGTGGCATGAATCAGAGCTGCCTGAGGTAGATTATTCCTCGAAAGCCAACGAGATCACTGAAAACATAGGCAGGCAGGTAGCAACACTTGTAGAGGACGGCTCAACTCTGCAAATGGGCATAGGAGCCATCCCTGACTCAGTACTTCGATCACTGAAAGACCATAAAAATCTGGGTGTACACACCGAGATGTTTTCAGACGGATTGATTCCGCTTATCGAATCGGGCGTAGTAGACAACACCAGAAAAAAGGTATTTCCCGGCAAAACGATCAGCTCATTCATTCTCGGAACACGTCGTGTATATGACTTTGTGAACGACAATGTAAGCATCAACTGTCTTGGTGCCGACTTCGTGAATGATGTAACAACCATTTACAAAAATCCGAAAGTAATAGCGATAAATAGCGCGTTGGAGATAGACATTACCGGACAAGTTTGTGCCGATTCCATAGGAACCTACCAATACTCCGGCATCGGCGGACAAATGGATTTTATGCGTGCGGCAGCATTGTCTGACGGTGGGAAACCGATCATAGCCCTGCCATCAACCACCAGTAAAGGTATCTCGAGAATCGTACCCATGCTGAAGGAAGGCGCAGGCGTAGTTACCACCCGGGGACACATTCACTACGTTGCTACTGAATATGGTGTCGTGAATTTATACGGAAAAAACATGGAGCAAAGGGCACGGTTACTGATCAGTATCTCTCACCCCGACCATAGAGAAGCACTTGAACTAGCTTATCACAATCGCTTCGGAAAATTGCCGGGTTAAGCAGATAGAACACGCTTCTCACCGTATGATCGAAAACACGTAGATATATCATAATTTACGCAATCAATATCGATCCGAATAAATACCCGACACCCTGGTATCCATTGTCTGTTAAATAGTGTGGAGAATGAGCAAATTGTCGTTCTCGTTTGGCCAAAAAAATATACTTTTGGACTTCAAAACCGACAATAAATACTATGGCTGAAGCAATACGTATGCCGCTATTGAGCGATACGATGAAAGAAGGTGTAATTGCAGAATGGCACAAGAAGGTTGGAGATACAATTAAATCCGACGACATAATAGCAGAAGTTGAAACCGACAAGGCAACAATGGAAGTAATGCCTTATGTTGACGGCACGTTATTATATATAGGCGTAGAAAAAGGAAAAGGCGTACCTGTAAATGGCATCATGGCCATCATCGGCAAACCCGGCGAAGACTTCCAGTCAATTTTAAACGCTGAAGGTGGTGGCTCATCTGCTTCTGCAGCGCCAGCAGCCCCTGTAACTCAGGAAACTCAAGCTACTGTTGTGGCGGATAATAGTACGGTTGCCGCCGGGCATGATACTGGCGATGATAGGGTAAAAGC
>JBIKSN010000376.1:0-2709 GCA_044348585.1 Flavipsychrobacter sp. | reverse complement strand
CAATCTCACTACGGCTATCATTATGTCTTCAATGAGTCGAAAAATTTTTGAAGATTCAAAAGAAAAACTTTTGGCTGCAGGGTTGATAATTATAGCGGCAAATGCAGGCGGAGCTTGGTCTCCACTAGGCGACGTGACAACGACTATGCTCTGGATTAGCAATAGAATTTCAGCTTTTGCGGTAATGAAGCGTCTTTTTATTCCTAGTTTGGTCAGTACTTTAATCCCTTTTTTGATTTTAGTAAGAAAATTCAAAGGCAATGTAAATTTTCAAGCGTCTTCCACTACCCAAAACATCAAAGAGCGCAATTTTATGTTTTTCACAGGTGTGTTGATGTTGATTTTGGTTCCCATCATCAAAATTTTTACGCATCTTCCCCCTTTTGTAGGGATGATTTTTTGTGTAGGACTTTATTGGATGATAAGCGAAATACTACATATTCGCAAAGAAAGTGAGGAAAAAGAAAGCAAATCGATTTATCGCGCTTTGGAAAAATTGGATATTCCCAGCTTGTTGTTTTTTCTAGGAATATTACTAGCCGTAGGCGCATTACAAACGGGTGGAATATTGACAGAATTGGCTCATGTAGCGGATAAACATATCCCCAATACGTTTTCTTTTTCTATATTAATTGGATTGATTTCATCTATTTTTGACAATGTACCTATTCTTGCGGCAATACAAGGCATGTATGGGCTGGAGGTCTATCCTACCGATCATAATTTTTGGTTATTTCTCGCTTATTGTGTGGGGACAGGAGGTAGTATGCTCGTAATAGGCTCAGCCGCAGGAGTAGCTATAATGAATAGTGAAAAAATAGAATTTGTATGGTACCTAAAACATATTTCATTTCCTGCGCTACTCGGGTTTCTGGGAGGTGCGGCGGTGTATTTGTTCTTTTAGATGAAAGATTTTAGACGATTGATAATAGAATCGTCAGGAATATCATTGTAAAATTAACACCATTACTTCACAGACCTGCACGACATATAATCTCCTGTATTCATCGTTAAAGTAAACGTAAAAGTATTTCCATTCACGGTCCCTTCAAACTTGCTATCGGACAACGTACTAGATAAATTATTCTTATTTACATCAATATTATATAGACTTGAACTTCCATTTGGAAAATCTTGTAATAAATCCACTTTGTTAAATGACTTGTAATACCAATCTTACTTATAAAATAGTCCAAACTATTTTGAAAGTTTAGAGTGGTAAATGCCGTCATAACAAGCAAATAGTACAATCAAGAGAAACTAAGATTGGACTCTATTGTTTTTCATTCTAGCATGAATTGTGAAAAATATAAAAGATCCCTGATAAATTTTTAATTAGATTGTCTTTTTATACGATGTTTAGTTTCTGAAAATTTTCAGGGATGACGGCGTGCCGAGTTAAAATATCCAAATGGATTATATTAAATCGGTTGTTTTAATAAGCCTTGAAATATTATTTTTCTTACATTTGCATTTGCTTTGAATGGCAATATACAATATGAGCAATTTTGAATCCTTATTAAAAGAGTTTAAGCAAAAAAAATACAACGGTACGTATGTATTCTATGGCGATGAGCCGTTTTTTATTGATAAATTGACCGAAATAGCATTGGAAAACTGCATAGAGCCTAGCGAAAAAGATTTTTGTCAAAAAGTCTTTTATGGAAAGGAATCCAATTTTCATGATATTAGGAATTATTGCCTCAAATCGCCTATGTCGTTTTCTGCCAATCCCAAGCAATTGGTAGTAGTAAAAGAAGCGCATGAAATATCAAAAGATTATGACGCTATAGCCAAATATATCCAATCGCCCAATCCTATTACTACGCTTATTTTAGTCTTTAGAGAAAATAAACTCAATAAAGCTATCCCCAAAGAAGCTACTTTTTTCAAATCCGAAAAACTGCATATTTCCAAAGAATTGCCCAAATGGATCAAAGAACAGTTTGTAGCTCATGGACTCAAAGCTACCGAAAGTGCGGTAAAACAAATTGTAGAATTTCTTGGAAACAATCTCGAAAACATCTTCAATGAAATTGAAAAATTGAGTCTTGGAGTCAAAGACAAATCAAAAGAAATCAACGAACAAGATATTTTTAATAATTTTGGAATTCTCAAAGAATACACTCCCTTTGAACTCAATGATGCTTTAGGCGAAAAAAATGCGCTCAAAACCTTCAAAATCATTACCTATCTTTCCAAAAATCCTAAATTGATGCCTATAGAGGTGATTATAGCTAATTTATACTCATTCTATTTGCTATTGTACAAAATCAAACTGGCAAAACGGATGAAATTAGATGATTTTTCCATTGCCGAAAAACTCCGTATGCCCGGCTGGATGGTAAATAAAAACAGCAATTTTGTAATGAAATACGGTATCGAACAGCTCGAAAATTGCTTGATTACTATCTCCGACTTCGATAAACGAAACAAAGGTATCGAAAGCACCCAATTGGATTACCACCAATTTTTGAAAGAACTTTGCTTGAGATTGATGGCTTAGTTTCTTCCTTCAAGCATTTTTAATATAATTTTTTCCAAATATTTGAGATTATTTTCATTCATTTCTCTTACCAATTGAATGAGTTCTTGTACATCATTATTGATATGATTGTATCCTACATTTCCTGTACAATTATTATTCACTATGCTTATACTAGCAAGTTCTTTGTCTCTAATATACTCCGTTGTTACTTTCATTGCATT
>JBIKSN010000365.1:0-2728 GCA_044348585.1 Flavipsychrobacter sp. | reverse complement strand
TGGCCGGCGATTCCTGCGCCCGCACCACCTGGGAGAACGCCACCCACACGGCCGGCTGGCTCCGCCAGCACCACCCCGGCGCCCCCGTGCTCCTGATCACCGACCCCTGGCAGCTTCCCCGGGCTACCGCAGCCTTCCGCCACCAGGACCTCCAGGTGATCCCCCTCGCCGCCGCACCGGTCCTGGGCCCCACCGAGCGGAACAGCCTGGCCCTGCGCGAAACCGCCGCCACCGTCCTTTATCGCCTTCAGGGCGGCTTTGAGTCCACGCGGTAGCGAGCTGTCACCCTCCGGCGACCACCCCTGGATCCTTCGCAGAGCCCTACGGGTGATGGGGTGCCACCAAGGCCTCCAGCTCCACCTCCAGCTGTTGCAACACCGCTTCCTGCCCGAAGCGCTCCACCGCCAGCATCCGGGCCCTCTCGCCCAGCTGTTGCCGGAGTGCTCCATCGTTCACCAGGCGCCGCACCGCCGCCGCATAGGCGATCGGGTCTTCTGGATCCACCCGCAGGCCCGCCTGCTCCGCCAGGTCGCCCAGCTCGCTGCCCGCTGGGGAGCTAGCCACCACGGGCCGCCCGCTCGCCAGGATCCCCAGCAGCTTCGAGGGCAACACCACATCCGCCGCCCCGGCCTTCTGGGGTAGCAGGTGCAAATCCGCCAGGTTGAGCCATTCGTTCAACCGCTCCACCGGTTGCAGCGGCAACACGCGCACCTGGTCCAGCCCTGCCGTGGCCTCGATCAGTGCCGCCTTGGTGGGGCCCTCCCCCGCCAGCAGCCACAGCAGGTTGGGCACATCCGCCAGCTGCTTGATCACCGCCACCAGCAGCTCCAGGCCCTGCTTTTTGTTCATCGAGCCCGAATACTGCAACACCACCGCTCCCGTCGGCACCCCCAGCTCCCGCCGGTAGGGATTCGCCGCCACCTCCTCGGGGCCCTGGGGCTGGATTGCCTCCAGATCCACCCAGTTGGGCAGCAACACCGTTCGCCTGGCCTCCACCCCCTTCTACTGGGCCCGCTGCACCATCGCCGCGCTGATCGTTCTCACCCGATCAAATCCCCGCAGGGTGTGGCGCTCCCAGCCCTCCGCCAGCCCGAGCAGCCATTTCCCCTTCAGCATCCCCAGCTCGAAGGCCGCATCCAATTCGAAATCCTGAATGTGCAACCACCCCTGGCACCCTTTGCCACACAGACGCTGCAGCAGCAGGGCCCCCGGAGCGCAGAAAAAGGCCGGCGCCACCGTGATCACCACATCGGGCCGCCAGCGCCGCTGGGCCAGCAGCACCGGCAGGCTCGTGAGGGCGAAGCTGGCCAGATGCAGCAATCTCGTGATTCCACTTGGCCGGCGCGGCACCCATAGAGGGCACCGCCGCACCACCGCGCCAGAGAGATACTCGAAGCTATATCTATTCTTCACAGTCTTGTTGCCGTTTCCTATTCTCCAGCTGGGAAAATGGGGCTGGGCTGTGATAACGCTCACTGGGTGACCCTGCTTCCCCGGCCAGGTGGCCAACTCTCCAGTGTATTTCCCAATGCCCACGGGCTCAGGGACAAAGTTAATTCCGTAGAGCAGAATGCGCATCCCCATTTCACTCCTTGAAGCTCACCCCAGTCAACATCTTACTCGTGGGCTTTTTTCTGGCGGGCTTCTTCGTGTCTACGGCAATGATCTCAACCGCCTGCTGCGGGTTCTGGATCCCACCGTGATCACCGCCCTCTTCCTGGCGGCTGCATCCGGTTTAGGCCTCTCACTGCCCAGCAAGGCGCTGACAATATTTCTGCTTGTAGCTCTCATTCTTCCCGCCGGCAAGCTGTATCGCAGCTACCGCCAAACCTCCCTCTGGAGCCTCGTGCGCCGGGTGAGCATCAGCTGGGCTTTGGTGCTCACCGCCCTGTTACTCCTGGGCTTTCTTCTCAAGGTGTCGGCCAACTTCTCCCGCCTCGACATGACCCTTTGGGCTCTCGCCGGCTGGGGCCTGCTGCTGGTGCAGCATGTGGGCAGCCGCAAGCTTCTGCGCTGGCACCGCCTCCGGGGGGGAAACACCCGCACCATCGCTTTCTGGGGCACTCCCTCCCAGGCCATCGACTTTCACCGCAAGCTCCAGCAGCTCCCCTGGGTTGGCCTCCGCCTGGTGGCCTGGTTTGAACTCCAAACAGCGAGTCAATGCCCCTGCCGGCCTCCATGCTCCCCTGCTCCGGGGGCCTACAAGAGATGCGCCGGTGGCTCAACAACCACGATGTGGACAAGATCTACTTCAGCTATCTCTCCTCCGCCGATCTCTCCCTCGAACAGGTGCTGCGTTTTTTCGGCGACACCTGCAAGCCTGTCTATTACCTCCCCTGTTGGGCCAACTCCTCGATGCAATTTGAGGTCGACCAGCTCGGTGATGCCTTCACCATCAACCTCTGGGGGCAGGAGGGCTCGTTCATCGACCACCGCATCAAGCGCTTGGTGGATCTGGTGGGGGCTGCCGTGGTTCTGGTGCTGCTGGCGCCTCTCCTGCTGGTGATCGCCCTGCTGGTGGCCATCACCAGCTCCGGGCCTGTGTTCTACGCCCAGACCCGCTACGGGCTGGATGGGCGTCCGTTCAAGATGCTGAAGTTTCGCACCATGACCGTCACCGAGGATGGAGCCACCCCCGGGTTGCAGCAAGCCCGCCGCGATGATCCCCGCGTGACTCCCTTGGGCCGCATCCTGCGACGCTGGTCGCTCGATGAACTCCCCCAGCTCT
>JBIKSN010000393.1:0-2731 GCA_044348585.1 Flavipsychrobacter sp. | reverse complement strand
AGAAAAAGGATTTGAGCCATATTTGGGTATATTCAAGCGAGAGGTAAGTAAAGAAGATTATGAAAAATTGACCGAAAAGCCTGTAAGGAGAATCTACAAATTGGACATTGACGACCTCAAAGCAAAAATTCAAAAATACGAAGACGATATTGCGCAGGTTCAGCATCATTTGGATCATTTGGAGGATTATGCTGTTGATTATTTCAATACTCTAATCGAAAAATTTGGCAAAGGCAAAGAGCGTAGAACAGAGATTAAGACTTTTGATAAGATAGAAGTGAAGCAAGTAGTGCTAAACAACCAAAAATTATATGCCAATTTCAAAGATGGTTTTATAGGATTTGGGTTGAAAAAAGAGGAGTTTATAGCCGATTGTACGGATTTGGATGATATTATTGTCATTCGAAAAGATGGCAAAATGATAGTTTCTCGTATATCGGATAAGAAATTTGTGGGAAAAGACATCTTGTACTGCGGTGTATGGAAAAAAGATGATGAGCGTACTATTTACAATCTAATTTATTTAGATCCCAAATCGGGCAAAAATTATGTGAAACGATTCCAAGTATTGGCTATTACAAGAGATAAAGAATATGATTTGACCAACGGGAATAATTGTAAAATCTTGTATTTGACGGTAAATCATAATGGTGAAGCGGAAATTGTGAATGTGAAATTGTCGCAATCGAGCAAAGCGCGAATCAAAATCTTTGATTTTGACTTCAAAAGTGTGATGGTAAAAGGTAGAAATAGCCAGGGAAATATTATTACTACATATCCTATCCAAAAAATAGATATGAAGAAAAAAGGCGAATCCACTATTGGTGGAAATCATCTATGGGTCAATAAAGAGACGGGAAGAATCAATAAGAATAAAGAAGGGCAATATTTGGGCGAATTTTTTGCCGAAGATTGTTTCTTAACTTTGAATAAAAATGGAAGTTACTCTTTGGGAACTCCCGAAAATATGCTCAAAGTAGACTGGGACAACATTATAAGCATAGAAAAATTCAATGAAAAAACCACGTTGAGTGCTATCTATTTTGATGGAGAGTCAAAGAATTATTACGTAAAACGATTTGCGATAGAAGTAAAAACAGAGCTAAAAGAACATAGTTTTATTACCGAACACGATAAGAGCAAATTAATGCTCGTGACAGGTCACCCGAATCCTAAAGTGAAATTCAAGATTTTGAAAGGAAAAAGCAAAGAAGAGGTGATAGAGGAGATTTCATTGAATGAATTTATAGATATAAAAGGCTGGAAAGCACTTGGAAATAGGCTGACGCAACACGAATTGAAAGGCAAAATAGAGTTATTGTCAAAAGATAAAGAACTCATATACGAAGAGCCAAAGAAAGAAGTGCCTCCTCCAATGCCTATTCCTGAAGATAAAAAAGAATTGGACATTATTATTCCCGAAGAGGATAAAAATATAAAACCCATTCAGGGTACGTTGTTTGATTTGTAAATAAACTTTTTGCTTAGTGTTAGTAGGCAAAATCGAAAATATTTCCTTGATTTTCAATTTATTTTAAAATAATCTTGACAAAGGCATCTTGATTATCTTATATTTGCGCTCCAATTATAAAAAATACTCAAAAAAATGTCTGAAGTATATAAACTCAACAAATTCGAATTTGATTTACCCGAAGAATTAGTAGCCAAATATCCACCCAAAGAGCGTGGAGACAGCCGTATGATGGTTGTAGATAGAAAAAAAGGCACGATAGAACACAAAATGTTCAAAGATATCTTGAACTATTTTGACGATGGCGATTTGATGCTATTCAACAATACCAAAGTAATGCCAGCTAGAATGTGGGCTACCAAAGAGAAAACAGGTGCAAAAATCGAAGTTTTCTTATTGAGAGAGTTAAATTCAGAGCAATTTGTATGGGATGTATTGGTAGATCCAGCTAGAAAAATCAGAGTTGGAAACAAATTGTATTTTGGAAAAGACTATGTATTGGTAGCAGAAGTTATTGATAATACAACTTCTAGAGGTAGAACCTTGCGTTTTTTCTACGATGGCGATAGCAGTACGTTTAGAGATTATTTGTTCAGTTTTGGAGAGACTCCACTACCAAAATACATCGTAAAACAAAGAGGATTGGATCCTATGGATAAAGAGCGTTATCAAACAATTTATGCAAAAGAAGTAGGTGCTGTAGCCGCGCCAACGGCAGGATTGCACTTTACGCCTGAAATTATGAAACGTCTTGAAATCAAAGGAGTTAATATTGATGAATTGACTTTGCATACAGGATTGGGTAGTTTTAGAACCATAGATGTAGAGGATTTGTCCAAACATAGAATGGATGCCGAATATGTAAATATCAAAGAAAAAACAGCTCAATTAGTAAACGAAACAAAGGCAAATGGCAAAAGAGTTTGCTCCGTAGGAACTACGGTAATGCGTAGTTTGGAGAGTTCTATTACCAGCACAGGGCTTTTAAAACCTTATGATGGCTGGACCAATTTATTTATTTTCCCTCCGTATGACTTTAGCGTAGCAGATTGTATGTTGACCAATTTTCATATTCCAAAATCTACATTATTGATTTTGACTACTGCTTTTGGTGGTTATGATTTGATTATGGAAGCTTATGAGCAGGCAATTAAAGAAAAATACAATTTCTTCTCTTATGGAGATTGTATGTTGATATTGTAATCAAACATTCGTGAAAAGATAATAAAAAAGTCCAACAAATTTGTTGGACTTTTTTTA
>JBIKSN010000370.1:0-2735 GCA_044348585.1 Flavipsychrobacter sp. | reverse complement strand
GGCGGGTACAGGCGGCCAGGCAGCGGGTGGCCCCTGGGGTGGTCGGAGGTCACTGTGGAGAGATGTTGCCAGCGGATAGAGGAGGCTGCATGGAGTAGAATGAGATGGGTGTGAGGCAAGGTTATTTCGCACACTAGCCAGCAGCACAAAAAAAACTGCTATCTCCTTCAGACCATCCTTCCCTCCCGCCCCCCCACAGTTAAAGCAAGACTTTTGCAAGGGAGCAGCGCGAGGCCGGGGGGGATCGAACTTGCGCGGTTACAGCTACAGCAGGCGACTGCTGCTGGTATGAGTGCTGTGCTCCGATGATGTCATGTAGTTTGAAAGGCTATAAGTACAGCCACAGCAAGTGGCCATGCAGGGTGATGCGGCAACTAATGGCAACAAGGCGCGGTACGGGCCCGGGCTGGCGCATAATTTCTCAGCCCGACTGTGCGGCGTCACCAACCACTGCTGCTTTGCCCAATGCAAGGGCATGGCCAGCACCGCTATTCATCATGCATGCATGCTGCATGTGCCTTTGAGTCAGAACCCAGCCAGCTGCATGCAGCAGTAACATGTATCCCGCCACCCTCGCCACCCACCTGGCCGGCCGGCACACGCTGTAGCTCATGGCTTGCCACACCACACAGGGCTGCGCCTTCTCCTCCTAGCTGGCGCTGGCGCATGTGCTGTGCCATGCTGCACCACGCCACAACATCATAGCACAGATGGCTCCTTGCCTGCACCACCAGGTGCGGTCAGATCCAAGAAGCGCCACCTGCAGCAGGGCAGCCAGTTCATATTACTTGATCAGTTTGGGGTTCAGAGTGCCTGCTTCACTGAAAGGAAGGCCGCACGCTATGAGGTGGTGCTGCTGTCTGTGTGATAGTGTGGTGCATGCATATGAGATCCCATGCATATGGCAGCAGCAGCCAAGTCTGTGACAGCATAGTGCTGGTAGGCCCGCTAGCAGTTGATTGTTCCAATGGTGGCCACACGGGGTGAGGCTAAGAGGGCCATTTATGTATCCACCTATATGAAGACACACAGCAAAGTGAAAGCAGCAGCAGCCTCAGGTCTCAGGGATCACAGGACCTATGAGAGGCTGATTGACAGGCTTGATACCAAAGGGACCCTGGCTCACAGCCCCGGTGCTGGCAGGCCTGTCAAGTATGATGACACCATGTTGCAAGCTTCATATGAGCTGCTGCTAGCTGCCACAGATCCTATGAGCAGCACTGAGTTCTTTGAGCAGGCAGTGAGTGCAGCAGGGCTGCAGGGTCCTGTTGATCAGGCCAACTTTTACAGCCACCTCAGGAGATGGCTGAAGGATAGGGAGTGCACACTGGTGCTGACTGAAACGGGCACTGTGTTCGCAATCACAAAGAAGGACGCCGAGGCCCGGGTGAAACACTGCAAGGACATGCTGCAGAAGTATGGCAGCGACGTGCGCAACTTCATCGTCTCAGACGAGACAGCAATCGACGAGCATCCCCCACCCTCAGGTAAAGCAGCAAAGCCAGCATGAAACCAGCCCTTGCACTATGCTACTGCGCTCACCTGATGCCAGACTTCAACGTGAGTAGGCACATGTACTCGTACTTGGTGGCTTCACGCTGCGCTGTCTTGTGCACAAACTAGGGTTCCGGTCTGCAGGGCGACAGAAGACAGCACCATACGTTCGCGTCCAACAGACCATGGATAAGGTTGAGAGGTAACACGTAGGAGGCACTGATCGCAGTAGGCTGAAGGTGTGCGTCTTCTTGAGGCAGAATTTCTCGAACCAAGTGTACATTGTGTCAACGAGCAAGTATCCAGACTACACAGCACCCAAGGTCTGCAAGAAGGCGAGTGGTGAAGTGCACACACGCATGTGTGGTGAGGAGTACCTTCATGCTGTGCAGAAGGCATTCGAAAACAGCGTGCACCACAACACCAGGGGCGAGAGGAGCAGAATGGTGTTGTTGCACGACAGAGACCCAGCGCACAAGGACAGCATTGCCAGCTCCTGGTGCAAGAGCCAGGGTATCACCATTGAGTTGTTGCCGCAGCGCTCTCCTGATCTCGACCCGCTAGACTATGGCTTCTTCGGAGGAGTCAAGGCGAAGCTTGACAAGGCGGATCAAAGGCAGAAGCTGGGCTGGGGGCCTAAGTGCTCTGAGCTGCTGAAGAGCCTTGAAGCGCAGCCTGCTGCTGCTACCATTGGTGAATTACCATTGCGCTGGCAGGCCTGCATCCAAGCAGGGGGTCGGCACTTTGATCAGCAGCTGAGAATCTGAAGAGGAAGGCAAAGAGGGCACAGGGGCAGGCTGGGAGGTGATGTTGTGGGGTTGCTGCTGTAGCCTTCACAAGCTGGTCTGTGGCAGGACAGTGCTGCCCTTGCAGCACAGCACACTGCTGGTCTTGCACTGTAACATACTACCTGTAGCTGAGCCAGGGCCATTGCTGGTGACATGCAAGCAGCATCAGAAGAGTCCACATCCATGTGCAGGGCTGGCTGCTGCATGCATCTGCAGCCAACTAGCAGTGGCAGGCAGCACAGCAGCACAGCTCTGTAATGCACTGTAGTACAACGCCGCATGCCCAGCCCTGGGCTGTGATCATAAGGGCTGATCATCATCCATCATCGAATTGGGACTGGGCTGGCTGCACTATGGTCCTGAGTAATTATGTCACGCCGATGAGCGCAGATAACGGTGGCTCGTACGCAGCGCATTCAAAGCAGCCTATGGATTACAGATGCCAGCCACCAC
>JBIKSN010000392.1:0-2751 GCA_044348585.1 Flavipsychrobacter sp. | reverse complement strand
AGTTTATTTTTGCGTATAAAATTTGAATATCATGACCCAATTTAGCCATTTACATTGCCATACTCAATATTCCGTTCTAGATGGAGCAGCTAATATTGCGGAGATGGTAGCCAAAGCAAAAGCCGATGGAATGCCCGCCGTAGCTATTACCGATCATGGCAATATGTTTGGCGTTTTTGAATTTGTCAATGCTTGTAATAAAGAAGGTGTCAAAGCTATTGTAGGTTGCGAATTTTATATGGTGGAAGATATGTCGGTGACTTCTTTTGCAGGTACAGGAAAAAAAGACAAGCGTTATCATCAGCTTTTATTGGCAAAAAATGCCGAAGGATACAAGAATTTGGCTACGCTATGCAGTCTTGGATACAAAGAAGGTCTATATGGCAAATATCCTCGTATCGATTTGGAATTGTTGAAAAAATATAAGAATGGCTTAATAGCTACATCTTGTTGTATTGGTGCTCGAATTCCACAAACCATTCTAGCAAGTGGCGAAGAAGAAGGCGAAAAAGAAATGAAAAAATGGTGGGATTTGTTTGGAGAGGATTTTTATCTAGAATTGCAACGCCATAATATTCAAAATATCAATAATACAGGGCTGAGTCAAGAGGATTTGAATCAAATATTGCTCAAATGGAGCCAACGATATAATATTCCCGCTATCTGTACCAATGATAGCCATTATGTAGAGCAGGACGATGCCGAAATGCACGATATTCTCTTGTGTGTCAATACCGGCGAGAAGAAATCTACACCTATCAAATCCGATGGCGATGAGGATGGAATGAACAAAGAGTATCGTTTTGGTTTTCCAAACGACCAATTTTTCTTCAAAACCACGCAAGAAATGGGTACACTTTTTGCCGATGTGCCTTATACTCTTGAAAATACACAACAAATAGTAGATAAAGTAGAAAAAATCAATTTGGTAAAAGACATTATGATGCCTAATTTTACCATTCCCGATAATTTTAAGGATCAGCAGGATTTGATGCGACATCTAGTATATGAAGGCGCTAAAAGAAAGTACGGCGATATTATTCCTTCGCATGCTATTGAACGAATTGAATTGGAATTGTCTACAATTTTTACCAGTAAATTTGAAGGATATTTCTTGGTAATAGAAGATTTCTTGCGCGAAGCCCGAAAAATGAATGTGTGGGTAGGTCCAGGAAGGGGCTCGGCGGCAGGAAGTGTAGTGGCGTATTGTCTTGATATTACTCAGGTAGATCCACTCCAATATGGCTTGCTCTTTGAGCGTTTTCTCAATCCAGAAAGGGTGAGTTTCCCCGATATAGATATCGATTTTGAGGATGAAGGCAGACAAAGTGTACTAGACTATGTGGTAGCTAAATATGGCAAAAATAATGTATCGCAGATTATTACTTTTGGTACTATGAAAGAAAAATCGGCCATTCGTGATGTAGGAAGAGTATTGGATGTACCTCTTTTTGAAGTGAATAAAATAGCCAAAACGGTTCCCGATAGTATTGCACTAAAAGATTTGCTTAACGATGAAGTGTATAAGTCCAAGAAAAATGGCATGAAGCCCGATGAAGTAGCCAAAGCAGAGGGATTGAAACTGATGTATAAAGAAGATGAAACGGCAAAAAAAATCATTGATTATGCCGTTAAATTAAAAGGAAGTGTACGAAATACGGGCGTCCACGCTTGTGGGGTAATTATTGCGCCCGAAAATTTAGAGACTTTGATACCAGTAGCTACCGCCAAAGATAGCAGTATGCTAGTAACTCAGTTTGACAACCGATTTGTAGAAAAAGCGGGATTGTTGAAAATGGACTTTTTGGGTCTTAAAACACTCAATATCCTAAAATCCATTGTAGAAATCATACGATTGAGGCACGGGATTGTGTTGGATTTGGCTACGTTGCCTTTGGACGATGATTTGACATTTGAAGTATTTAAAAAAGGACAAACCGATGGTATTTTCCAGTTTGAGAGTCCCGGAATGAAGAAAAGTTTGATAGGGTTGCAGCCCGATAGATTTACAGATTTAATTGCGATGAATGCCTTGTATCGACCAGGGCCTTTGGATTATATTCCCAATTATATCGATAGAAAACATGGAAGAGAAAAGGTAACTTATGATATAGAGGCTTCTAAAGAAATATTGGAAGAGACTTATGGAATTATGGTATATCAGGAACAAGTAATGCAGCTGAGTCAGAAATTGGCAAATTTTACCAAAGGACAAGCCGATAGCCTTCGTAAAGCTATGGGAAAGAAAGTGAAAGAGGAAATGGATAAGCTCTATACCATTTATATTGAGGGCTGTAAAACAAATGGACATCCCGAGGATAAGGCAAATAAGATATGGCAAGATATGGAAAAATTTGCCCAATACGCCTTTAACAAATCGCACTCTACCTGTTATGCATTGGTAGCATACCATTGTGCATATCTCAAGGCGCATTATCCTTCGGAGTTTATGGCAGGGTTGGTTTCAAACAACATGGACAATATCGACGAGGTAGGAAAATATATGCAAGAAGCCAAAAAAATGGGGATAGATGTTTTGGGCCCTGATATTAACGAATCATCCTATCGTTTTACGGTAAATAAAAAAGGACAAATTCGTTTTGGATTGTCTGCGCTCAAAGGAGTTGGGGAAAATTTGGTGAAAGAAATGGAAGAGAATCGTGCCCTCAAAGGAGAATTTACCGATATATACGACTTTGTATCTCGATTGGGTTCTACGGTTATCAATAAACGAGCGTTGGAGCCATTGGC
>JBIKSN010000347.1:0-2754 GCA_044348585.1 Flavipsychrobacter sp. | reverse complement strand
ATATGAGGCGCTCAACGCCGGTTAGTGAGGAACAGGAACTGAATATTTTTGAAACGCAACTAAATAGAGCCGGAAAGAGCGGATGTAACAAGACGGGAATCCGGTAAATAATATATCAAAGAATTATGAACAAGATCAAAAGCATAGCGGTAGCAAGCCTGGCGTTGACGGTTGGCCTTATGTCGTGTGACTCCGGCGAATTACGTCGTACCCCCGGCCACATATACGCCCCTGACATGACCTACTCGCGCGCATATGATGCTTATACATCTAATCCGAACTTCGAAGATGGTCTTACCAGCCGCAAGCCGGTATCGGGTACCATAGCCAAGAATCATGAACTTCCTGATCATTTGGTAGAAGGGGATACAAATGCTTACAAAACGTTTACAACGTCTCTCCGTTTCAATGACGCGGAATTGGATGAAGGAAGGCGCTTGTTCAACATCTACTGTGGCATCTGTCATGGTAGTAACCTGGATGGTCAGGGACCATTGCAGACAAGCGGTAAATTCGCTTCAATGCCGGCTAACTTCAAAGACGCGAAGTACCTGCATATGTCTGTTGGTCAGATGTATGCCGGTATCAAGTATGGTAAGAATATGATGGGATCGTATGCTTCTCAGCTCGACATCAAACAGCGTTGGATGGTTATTGCATATATTAAGAAAGTTCAGTCTGAAAATGGCGGAGATCCGTACATTTTCGGTGCTACCGCTGCAGCACCTGCTGTTGCTGAGGCGACTGCACCGGCAGCTCCTGCGAAAGAAGAGCCGAAGCATTAATCGAAAGACAGTATAGAAAAAGTAACAAAAACGAATTTTAATAAAAGTTGCAAACAATGAATGATCGTTTTGAGATACCCGCACGATTGAGGAATACCAGCTTAGCGCTGATCGCGGTTGGCGTGCTTGCCCTGATAGGCGGTATTGCTTCATTACTTACCAGCCATGTAGATACGGAAAGAGCCCGTTTCTGGTCTGTGCTCCTTCATGACAGTGTTTTCTTCACCCTGATTACCGCGGTGAGCATTTTTATTCAGGCTGCAGTTTCTCTGGCACAGGGTGCATGGATCGTGGCATTTCGCCGTGTTCCGGAAGCAATTGGCGCTAACGTATGGATCTTCGGGTCTATCGCTACAGTGGTGCTTTTCGCTATCGTTTTCACCTTCAAAGATTCTCATGGTGTAAATACGATCTTCCCATGGGTTACTCCTGCTGCGGACGATCACATCATTCATGGAAAGAGTGCATTCCTGAACAAAGGAATGTTTGTTGGATTCACTCTGGTCGCTGTAGGGCTTTGGTCTTACTTCGGTATCAAGTTCCGCGCAATGTCTATCGCGCAGGAAAGCGCGCCAAAGAACGATACTAAGATCTATTGGAAAGTCTTCCGTATGTCAGGTGTATTTCTCCTGGTTTACGCGCTCACTCAGATGAGCACTATCCCTTGGTTGTGGGTAATGAGTATTGATGCACACTGGTTCTCTACCTTGTTTAGCTGGTATACATTCGCAAGTGCTTTCGTAAGCGGTATGTCTCTGATACTTTTGTGGGTGGTGTATCTGAAAAACCAGGGCAACCTTGGTCTGGTGACTACAGAGCATATGCACGACCTTGGTAAGTTCATGTTCGCGTTCAGTGTGTTCTGGACTTATCTGTGGTTCTCTCAGTACATGCTTATTTGGTATGCGAACGTGCCTGAGGAAACTGTCTACTTCAAAATGCGTCAGCAGGGCCCTTACAGCATCATTTTCTATGCAAACTTCATCATCAACTTCGTGATGCCGATCCTGATCCTGATGGCCCGTCCAAGCAAGCGCAACTACTTCACTGTTACGTTCATGGCTATGGTCATCATCTTCGGTCACTGGTTGGATTACTACCAAATGATCATGCCTGGTCCATTGGGTGGCAACTGGCATATCAACTGGTACGAGATCGGAATATTCATGGGCTTCCTCGGACTTCTGATCTTCACAGTATCACGTACGTTATCTAAGGCGTCGCTTGTACCGCACAACAACATTCTGTTGAAGGAAACAGCGATACACATCGCATAATCGGGTAAAGGGAGTCTGAAAATAGGAATTTAAAAAATTAACAAGTAAATACAAGCTGAACGACCATGTCGGGATTAATAATAACATCATTGATCATTCTGGTTTTTGTGATCATCTACCAGATAGGTAAGGCTAGCGAATACGCTGCGATACTGCGTGGAGAAAAGAAAGTAAACGCACAGGTGAATCGTGCGATGGCGTGGTTGCTCGTAGGCACCTTCATACTTGGTATGTGGGGAATATGGGAGTGCCACCAGTACTTTAAAGATCTCATGTTGCCTGTGGCAGCCTGCCGTACCGGTGAGAACTACGACTCTATGTTCAATGTAACTGTCATGGTTACCGGCATCGTGTTCTTCCTTACCCAGGCGGTTCTCTTCTGGTTCTGTTTTAAATACCAGGATTCAGGTAAAAGATCCTCTTACTTTTTCGCCCACAGTACTAAGTTGGAGTTGATCTGGACAACTATCCCTGCTATAGCAATGGCTATTCTTGTCGGGATCGGTATCCGTAACTGGTTTGATGTTACATCTGAGGCACCTGCTGAGGCAACTGTAGTTGAGATAGTGGGCAAACAATTCAACTGGATCATCCGCTACCCGGGCAAAGATAAAGAGCTTGGTAAAAGGGATTTCCGTAAGATCAATGATGCGAACAACGTCCTCGGTCTTGACTGGAGTGATCCACACAAC
>JBIKSN010000345.1:0-2760 GCA_044348585.1 Flavipsychrobacter sp. | reverse complement strand
TGTTTTTGAAAATTTATTTTCACTATCCATAACCACTACTCCCTTTCAAATTCAACCCTTACACTCAACTAAAGATCTTCGTTTATTCCATACCCTCATCGCTAAGGGAGCGCAAAGATAGAATACCTTTTCCACTCAGCAAAATCATTTTCAAATTTATTTTAGAAACAACTGAGTTTGTGTTTCTTTGTACAGACACAATATGATCAACTACAACTCAAAAGCGTGGCTGGCCAACATCTTCATGATGAGGCGCTCGGACACGCTGCGCCAGCTTGCCCCGAAAATAATTGCTGTATGCATTTATACCGGCGTGGTGATCTATGCAGAGACCACATTCCTGCATCTGCCTGAGAACTCTCCGGTAAAGCACTTCGGCATTTTGCAGACGCTACTGGGCTTCGTCATATCCATGCTGCTGGTGTTCAGGACCAACACTGCATACGACCGCTGGTGGGAGGGACGCAAGCTATGGGGCGCATTGGTGAACAACAGCCGCAATCTGGCGGTGAAGATGAATGCGATGCTGCCGAGGGCCAATGTAAAGGACCGTTCATTCTTTTTGAAGCTGATACCTATGTTTGCCGTGGCACTGCAGCAGCACCTGCAGGCCGAGAAGACCCGTCTGGAACTGGACACAGAACCGCACCCGGAGATACCGGACTTCGACCAAAGCAAACACGTACCCAACCAGATAGCATCGCTTATGTTCACAAAAGTGAATCTGCTGTATAAGGACGGGGCCATAACAGGTGACCAACTGATAACGCTTAACGCTGAGCTGCAATCGTTCCTGGACATATGCGGCGCATGCGAGCGAATAAAGAACACCCCTATCCCCTACTCATACAGTGTGTTCATAAAGAAGTTCATCTTTGTATATACACTTACACTGCCCATCGGCATGGTGTTTACACTACACTACCTGCTGATACCGGTTGTAGCACTGGTATTCTATGTGCTGGCGAGCCTGGAGATGATTGCAGAAGAGATTGAAGACCCGTTTGGTAAGGATGAGAACGACCTGCCAATGAAAAAGATGGGTGAGAACATCCGCAGGAATATAGAGGATATACTACGCTGACCGACCGCTAAAAATAATTAACAATCAGATAGCGGCTACTAACATTAGTAGCTACTGATAGTTGCCGAATGAGTAACTTTGCATAAAATTATATATCAAAGTGTTTACTATCGGAATTTTAGAAAACGACATTAATCTGCGCCAGACGCTTGAGAATTACGTGAAACTGATCAGAGGGCAGGAAGTAGCTTTTTCATACGGAAGCTTCAAAGAACTTACGGACAATGTGGGTCGTATAAAACCACCCAAGGTGGTATTGCTGGACATACACCTGGATGATGTGAAGGGCGTAAACGTGATACAGAACATCAAAAGAATGTTCACTGGCACAGATGTGATCATCATAACAGGTGAGTACGACAGCACCTTCATCATGAAGGCGATAGAGAACGGCGCTAATGGCTATGTCTACAAGCCCTTCTCTGCCGCTAAACTGGAGCAGGCAATTGCCAACGTGGAAAGCACAGGCAGTTTCCTGGATCCTGAATCGCTGACGAAGTTGATGACCATGATGCAGCATTCATCTGGCAAGAAATTCCTGAGAACAGAAGAGGACCTGACACCGATGGAACAGAAGATAATAGAACTGGTAAAGAAGGGACTTACGTACAAAGAAATGGCTCAGGACCTGAACATATCGTTTCATACAGTGAACTTCCACCTGAAGAATATTTACTACAAGATGGATGTGAAATCAAAAGCCGAATTGATCAGTCTCTATCTGGACTAACCTATCACAGAGTGGCACAACAACAACGTTGTGTAATAAGCCGGAGACATGAAAACGTGCCTTAAACAAACAAAGCAAAAACAAAAGCAAAAAAGACACGTTCAACAGCGATGCAGGAAGTAAGACGTAAAGTACTGATAGTAGACGATGATGCAATAAGCAGAATGATGATGCGATTGTATCTGGATACGTCTTTCGATGTTCTGGAGGCGGAAAACGGATGCGTAGGGATGGATACCGTAACCGAACACGGCGATGTGTCGGTTATTTTCCTAGACCTGAACATGCCGAAAATGGACGGGTATGATTTTCTGGAAGCTCTTCAAAAGAAGTATGCCGAACAACCCGCAGATATCTACATCACCTCGTGCTCGCCTCGAGCCGAATTCTATGGCAATGCCACCAGTCGGGGATTGAATACAGAATGGGTGACGGGATACTATGAAAAACCCTTTATGATGGAGAGAGTGCTGCAGGAGATCTGATAAATTGATACTGTTATAAAACTCATAGGAATGTAAAAGCCACCACGCCATGCCCAACCAATTCCTGCTCACTAAAGAACAAATAAATCGGTTATTCCCGTTCTACATACATATTGATGCGAACCAAAAGATCATCTCTTACGGCGAGCATTTGTCAAAGATCATCACACTGCCTATCGGCAGTAGCCTCACCGATGTTTTCGGTGTAAAGCCCGAGGGCTTGCTGCAGACACCTTTTCAGGAACTGAATGGGCGCAATTACCAACTGGTAATGGAACCCAAAATAGCAGATGAAAGCCCCTTTATATTGCAGGGCGACATGCTGTACCTTGAAGACAACGGAGGCATTGTCTTTCTGAGCACTCCCACATTTAACGCTTACAAAACTGACTCATCGGGCGAAGCTGTGTTGCCTACCAGCAGCGCCAGAAGCGCATTGCATACTGTGCGGGACGCTACTT
>JBIKSN010000346.1:0-2760 GCA_044348585.1 Flavipsychrobacter sp. | reverse complement strand
CCTCTCATAGCCTTCTACCTTGGTCTGCAACAACAAGTCCACGCCCTGCGCCCTTATGTGTTGCTGTAAGATAGCCGCCATAGGCGCATCTACCGGCGCCAATACCTGTCCACCCATTTCTATCACCGTCACGCCCAGGCCCAACCCGTGCAGGTTCTCAGCCATTTCCAGGCCAATGAACCCTGCGCCTATCACCACTGCACTCTTTGCCCCTTTCTCGTCTATATATCCCTTTATGTAGTCTGTATCGGCAACATTCCTCAGGGTAAAGATCCCTTCAGAATTGATGCCCGGCAATGGTGGGCGCATGGGTTCAGCGCCCGGCGACAAAATAAGTTTGTCGTATGATTCGGTGTATTCATCATTGGTAAGCAGGTTGCGGGCGGACACGGTCTTGTTCGCAGTATCGATCGATGTAACCTCAGTGCGCACTCTCACGTCAATATTGAAACGGCTGTTGAAGGCCGTTGCAGTCTGCACAAAGAGTTTGTTCCTGTCGCTGATCACATTGCCTATGTAATACGGCAAACCGCAATTGGCGTAAGAGATGTACGCGCCACGCTCAAATATCACTATCTCCGCATGTTCGTCCATTCTGCGCAACCGTGCCGCTGAACTGGCCCCGCCTGCCACCGCACCTACAATGATGTATTTCATCTTGCTGTTCCTTTAACTGTGCTGATCTATAACGTGCTTCAACTGATTGGCCGGTACCACACCCGACTGCCTCCACAACATCTGTCCCTTGCGGAACAGCATGAGCGTTGGTACACCCGAGATGTTATACGCGTTTGCCAGTGCCGGGTTCCGGTCCACATCTATCTTCACGATAGTAGCGTTCTCGCCCACAGCATCCTTCAGTTGTTTCAGAATGGGTGCCATCATCTTGCATGGTCCGCACCACTCCGCCGAAAAGTCAACCAGTACCGGTTTGTCTTCGCTTATGATCTCTGAAAATGTTCTCGTTGCCATAGTGTCTATTTTATTTCTTCGTATTCTGTTATTTCCTCCGATACGCGCGGACTCTTTTCTGCACGCGTGTTGCCAGTATAGCAGCCTCCGCTACCGCAGCAACCGGTATCGGTTATTGCCTGGTACAGAAAGAACGAGCTGAAAAGGCCTGTTACCCAGTCGTGTGCCTGTATGCCTGTTACCAGCAACATGCCACCTATCACCAGGCGCAGCACACGCATCATGTGCCAGTTGGTCGTAAGCCTTTGTTTCAGATCACTCATTTCTCATATTTTTTCAGGTTGAACCAACTGCCGCCATTGTAAACTTCAAATCCGTTCGACTGAAGCATAGACCTGGCCGATCCGCTGCGCATACCCGAGGCGCAACAAGTGATCACAGGCTTGTCTTTTTTCAACTTACCCATCTGAGCGCCAAGGCTCGCCAACGGGATATTTATTGAACCCTTTACGTGTCCGCCCGCGTATTCGCCGCTGGTGCGCACATCCACTATTACCGCGCCTTTCTGCATCACCGCATCCAGGTCCACCGAAGGGCCTCCGCCCAGAAGTTTCTTAAGAAATCCTAACATGATTAGTTGTTTTTGTAGTAGTTAACGTTTGTCCATCCGCCGCCATTCACGCAGTTGATACCGTTCTGCTGCAGGAACATGGTCACCTGTCCGCTGCGGCCACCCGATGCGCAACAAAGCACGATGTTCTCCATCTTGCGGAACTCGTCCAGGCGCGCCGGCACATCGCTCAGCGGAATGTTGATGCTGCCTGCCACATGGCCACCAATGAACTCTCCCGGAGTCCTTACGTCTACGATAGTTGTCTTGTCTGATCTGAGCAATTCCTGTAATTGATCCATCTTCTTTTCTGTTTTTATTTGTTTTGTGTTTTTGCTTCTTTCTTAAAAATGCTGAACCCAAGTACACCCATCAGCGCGCCGTAAACGGTGCTCACCGTAGGGCTTGAAGTAATGGGGCAACTGCCGGACGCACAACCTACATAATACCAATAACTCCATCCGACAATTGCCCCCGCTATCATCCCTGCTATTTCAATCTTATACCGTGCTATGATCGTCTTCATTCCTCTTTCTTGATTATGACACAAAGGTCAGATCATTTTCAACCGGGGTCGGGAACATTTGTTGTATAACCAGCCTCCCGCAGCAAAATATTTTGTTAAAGCCCTTTATCAGCGGTATTGCCGGTTTTACAGGTGTTGATGCCGAATGGCAGGTAGAGCGGGCAGAAACTTACAAGGCTGGTAAGCACAAACACTGCAGCAAGTACCATCAGCACTATCCCCATTGTGCCGGCTATAATGCCCTGCATATACAATACAGCAATAATTACGGCTACGATCACACGAAGTAATCTGTCTGCAGTGCCCATGTTCTTTTTCATAACCTATGGTTTTTAGTTGGTTCAGAACAAAGGTCTCAACTGCACAAAATAAAAAAGGGAACAAATGTTCCCTTTCTAAGTCAATAATTCTATTGTGTTTCGCCCCAGCCGCAGCATTTTTTTCTGCTCCATCGCGCGGAGCAACCGGCTGATGGCCTCACGGTGTGTATGTAGCTCGTCGGCTATGATCTGGTGTGTAATGTATAGCGCGTTAGTACCGGCAGCCCTTGCGCGTTCCTGAAGGTAGTGCAGCACCTGCTTGTCCATGTTGCTGAACGCAATAAGGTCTATCACCTCCAGCAACTCAGCAAAACGCTGGCCGTATGTGGCATTGATGAACGTCTTCCACTCCGGATACTTGAACCACTCATCTACCATGTTCACGGGTATCT
>JBIKSN010000344.1:0-2772 GCA_044348585.1 Flavipsychrobacter sp. | reverse complement strand
AGCAGCAGTGGCATAGCGCCTGCCATTATCAGTAGAGACAGCAATAGATGCATGGGCCTTGCAGGTTTCTGTAGTCCCAGGTATTCGACGGGACGAGGTGTGGACAGGTAGGCAAACACCGCCGCCGAAACCAGAAAGACAAACAGGTTCTGCAACCCCTGAAGAGTCACAAATGCCTGGATCAATGCCGTGGGACTTTGCGGTGTGATACCCGACAATTGCGTCACGGCAAAGCCGGTCAACTTTGTGAAGACACTGAGTGTGATGGCCCCGACACCCGCCATGAACGTGAACGACATCAGCAGGAACAGCGACAGTTGCATGCCCCACGGATACGTTCTGAAATACCTCATTACCATAGAATGTGATGTGGCTGCAAAGGTAATGGAAGCTATTGGTTCAGCCGGCCGGGAATTAGTAATGTGTCAATAACATCACTTTACGATCCTTCCATCCTGCATATGCAGTGTGCGGTCGGTCATGCGGGCGAGTGCATCGTTGTGTGTGATCATCACAAATGTCTGTCCCAGTTTGTCGCGCAGGTCCAGAAATAATTGGTGTATCAGGTGCGCGTTCTCGCTGTCAAGGTTGCCGGTAGGCTCATCGGCCATCACAACAGATGGTTTGTTCACCAGCGCGCGTGCAATGGCCACCCGTTGCTGCTCACCGCCCGAAAGTTCTGAAGGTTTATTCTCAAGCCTGTGCCCCAGCCCCACAATATTCAGTATCTCCCGTGCCTGATCAGTAGCTTCTTTTTTGCCCAGCCCTTTTATCCACAGCGGGATACAGACATTTTCCACCGCACTGAACTCCGGCAGCAGGTGGTGGAACTGAAAAACGAAACCAATGTGTGTATTGCGGAACTGTGCCTGCTTTTTGGGTGGCAGCTTCAGCATGTCGGTATTGTCTATCAGCACGCTGCCGCTATCCGGTTTGTCCAGTCCGCCCAGCAGGTGCAGCAAAGTGCTTTTGCCCGCTCCCGATGGGCCCACAATAGACACGATCTCACCCTTACTTACTTCAACAGACACATTGTTCACTACTGTAAGTGAACCATATTTTTTTGTGAGGTCTCTGGCCGAAAGCATGATGGTGCAAGTTATCTATTAATTGCAAAGAAAGCGGCGCACACATATGCAAACCCTTTGTTTGACAACACTTTTTGTTAACATTTTCATGTCGTAAAAATTGTCTTTTGTTTTTTGATTTTTCTCTTACATTTGCGGAAAGTAGTTAAAAAATTAAAATATTACAATATGTTTTGGACGTTAGAACTGGCATCACATCTCGAAGATGCACCATGGCCTGCCACTAAGGACGAATTGATCGACTATGCGATCCGTTCGGGTGCGCCGCTTGAGGTAGTAGAGAATCTGCAGGAACTTGACGACGAAGGCGAGATCTACGAAGGTATAGAGGACATTTGGCCCGACTACCCGACGCAAGAGGATTTCTTCTTCAATGAGGATGAGTATTGATGCCCTACGGCCATTACCCTCAGTCACTATTTACTGTATAGAACTTTCAGGACCCGCCGCAAGGCGGGTCTTCGTTTTGTGTAAGCGCTAAGAGATGTAGCCAAGATACATCAACACAAAAATGGCTACTGCCGCCACTATGCGGTACACACCAAATGCGCGCAGGCTGTTCTTTTGCAGGAATTGAATGAACGTTTTTATTGCAATGAACGCCACTACAAACGCAATGACATTGCCCACACCCAGCATGGCCAGATTGTTTTTGTCTTTCAGCATTTCGGGGTGTTCCTTCACCGCCTTCAGCAGCTTGTAGCCTGTTGCCGCCATCATAGTAGGCACCGCCAGAAAGAAAGAGAACTCTGCCGCAAACCTGCGCGAAAGGCCCTGTTGCATACCTCCGATGATCGTCGCTGCGCTTCGGCTGGTGCCCGGTATCATGGCTATTACCTGCCACATACCTATCATAAATCCGCGTTTGTAACTCAGGTTCTGCTCATGGTCTATTTCGCTCTTGGCAAACAGTTTATCTACAAACAACAGTATGATGCCGCCCACCAGCAGTGCCACCGCCACCGTAGTCGGGCTTTCCAGCAGTTCGTCTATTTTATCAGAGAACAGTTTCCCGAACACCAGCGCCGGGAAAACAGCCACTATCAGCTTGAAATAGAAGTCCATTCTTTTTACGTCCAGAAACTTCTTCCAGTACAGTACCACCACCGATAGTATGGCACCCAGTTGAATGCACACCTCAAACAGCTTCTTGAATTCCTTTTGCTCTGCTGTAAGCTGCTGGCCATTGTTCATGATGGCGTCCACAAGTATCATGTGGCCGGTTGAAGAAATGGGGAGGAACTCAGTGATCCCTTCCACCACGCTGAGGATAATGGTATCGAGCCAGGTCATTACGGAATGTTGATGTATTTATGAGTTTGAAGCGACAATTGCCACTGCGGATGCTGTTTGATGTAGTCGATGATAAGGGGTGTTATAGTGTCGCGCTTGCTCCATTCCGGCTGCAGGAACAGACGGCAGTGACTGCCCACACGCGCGGCATGTTGCTCGGCCCATTCCAGGTCCGACTTGTGAAACACCACCACCTTCAGCTCATGGGCCAGCGCGAAGTTCTCTTCCAGTGGCGCTTTGAACTTCTTGGGCGAAAGTGTCACCCAGTCCAGATGCCCGCTCAGCGGATGCGCTCCAGAAGTCTCTATGTGTACCTTGAAGTCATAGGCGTGCAGCGCGTCGCACAGTGCCGATAGTGGGTGCATGGCGGGTTCGCCACCTGTTATCACCG
>JBIKSN010000079.1:0-11499 GCA_044348585.1 Flavipsychrobacter sp. | reverse complement strand
CCCCACCAACCCATTCCGCCATTTACCACGTGGAGCCCCTACTGGAAAGTGGATAATAATGCAGCCACTTACTGGTATCACCCACACCTGCATATGATGGCCGAAGAGCAACTGACCATGGGCATTGGGGGCATGATAATTGTGCGGGACGCTACTGAAAGCGCACTGAACCTGCCCCGCACCTATGGCGTAGACGATATTCCGGTAATGCTCACCGACAGGAAGTTTGATGCGCTGAACCAATTTGTAGTGGCCCACTACGGCGACAGCATGATGACCAACGGAGTGGTGCGCGCCCAGCATACCATACCTGCACAGGTGGTGCGACTGCGCCTGCTGGACGCAGCGACAGAACGATCTTACAACATCGGCTTCAGCGACAACCGCACGTTCTATGTGATCACAACAGATGGCGGACTCGTGAACACCCCTGTGCCTGTTACCCGTTTTCTGCTTTCGGCAGGAGAAAGGGTTGAGATTCTTGTGAACTGCACCGGCCAGAATGGAACAAGTGTAGACCTCAAGGCTTTCAATGCTTCATTGGCGCCACAAGTGCCCGGTGGAGAATCATTTCCGGGTGGACCATTTGCCAATGCGCTCGGGCATGCTGACTTCAACATACTACACCTGAACATAGGTGCGCCAACAACCAGCCCCGTAACTACTATCCCGACAACGCTCACCACCAACACCTTCTACCCCGAATCATCGGCAACGCTTACAAGAACTGTAACCATTTCGGATAGTACTATTGGAGCAGGTGGCCCTACATTCCTCATCAATCACAAACTATTTGAGATGGATGAAATAGACTACCATGTGCCGCTTGACAACACAGAAATATGGGAGATAAAGAGCACATCTGGCTTTGGACACCCCTTCCATATTCACGATGTGGAGTTCCATGTGCTGACGATAAACGGCGCCGCACCGCCCGCGCATCAGGACGGCTGGAAAGACGTGATCTTCGTGCCCGCAAACCAGACTGTACGATTCATTGCAAAATTCAACGACTATTCTGACTCACTTAAGCCCTACATGTTCCACTGCCATATAGCATTACATGAGGATCTCGGAATGATGGGACAATTCGTCGTTGGTAACAGCCCGGCGGGTATCATGAATAAAGTGCGGAACGCCAAAATGAAACTCTTCCCTAACCCTACTAAAGGAGCGATCAACTTTGAGATGGAGAACGGAATTGTGATCAAACATGCGTCTGTCATCAACATACACGGACAGCAAGTTTTTGAGGCCGAACTGAATACGGAGAAAGCGGAACTGAATGTATCGGCACTAGCAAAGGGCATGTACTTTTTGCGCCTGACAGATACAGAGGGCGGCACCTACATAAAATCGTACCTGATGGAATAACCATATTGCAAACCCCTAACTGACGTGAACAATGAATCTGATAAAACCAATATTGACCACAGCCCTGGCAATTACATTGAATGTAACCGCATTCGCGGGCTACAAGCCGGGTGACGAAGTAAAGGACTTCAACCTGAAGAGCACTGACAACAAAATGATATCGCTGAACGGCTACAAGAATGCACGCGGCTTTATTGTTGTCTTCACCTGCAACCATTGCCCGTTCGCAAAGCTGTATCAAGAGCGCATGAATGCCATGAATAAGGAGTATTCATCAATGGGCTTTCCTGTCATAGCGATCAGCTCTAATGACGCGATCGCGGTGCCTGAAGACAACTTTGAAGAAATGGCTGCTCGTGCCAAAGAACAACACTATAACTTCCCCTATCTGTATGATGAAACGCAGGAGGTGGCGCGCGCATTTGGCGCAGTAAAGACGCCACACGCTTATGTGCTGTTCAAAGAGAACGGAAAGTGGATAGTTAAGTACAGCGGATCTGTAGACGACAATGGCGCCGAGCCTGAGAAAGTAAAAAATGCCTTCGTGAAAAACGCAGTTGATGCTTTGCTGCGAAACGAGCCGGTGCCTGTTGCAAGCTCCAAGTCAGTTGGATGTGCTATCAAGTGGAAACCGTAGCATCAACGATTACGAACACTAAATGCAGTCAATGAACCCACCAACTTTATCACCTCGTCTGCGGTATTGTAGTAATGGAAGCTGATACGAACAAGGCCATTACGAACCGTTACAACAAAGCCGTTGTCTTTAAGGTATGCACCAAGACCATTATCATCGCGCAAGAGAACGAATGACGCGCGATGAGTGGTATTGAGATCACCGATGACAGTCAGCTTCAAATCGGCTATGGCTTTGAGAAATAGGGCTGTAAGTTGTCGGTTGTGTGCTTCAATAAAAGCAAGCCCCATTTTGTTCTTTCGCTCTATCTCGGCTGCCAATATGCTAAACCCATACATATTGGGGCTACCCGGCTCGTAACTCTTGATGGAAGGCACATATATCCATTTGTCGGCCACCATGTGGTAGCTGTTATGGCCACCTACAACGGGCGGATATTGCTGCATAAACGCATCAGCGATATAGAGTGTGCCGTTGCCAAATCCGGCATTCATCCATTTGTAATGACTTGAGATCAACACATCAACACTCAGTTGGCTAAGATCGATGGCAAGGGCACCGAGTGACTGGGTGGCGTCTACAATAAATATGACACCATACTCTCTACACAGGTCGCCTATTTCTTTCAGGTCTGTGCGATAGGCAGAGTTCCATTGCACGTGGCTAATGGCAACGATATCAACAGTGTGGTTTACAATAGCAGACCGAACTGCATCCATGTCAATATGAAAAGCATCGGGGGCATCTACCCATGTGATGGCGAAGTTGTTGATACGGAATGGCTCGAGCAGTGAGGGATAATCGCCCTTGTACAAGAGCACGCGCTCCGTACCCTTTAACGACTGCACTACGGCATTGAGCGCCCAAGAGAAGTTGGGTACGAGTGCAACGTTATTCGCATGCGCACCTATGAAGGCAGCCATCAACTCGCGCGTCCTTTGTTCCTCATTGAAGCGCCAGTCTTCCGAGGCGGAACTGCTATTGGTGGTGAATGCCTCGTAAAGTCTGTTACCGGGAGCGAGTGCCTCGGGAGCGATGAGCCCACAGCCGGCGGTATTGAGATAGGTTGCTTGTGTCATTGGAGCAAGGGAGTTTGGGGTGTAAAGTTCTTGATTTGAACGTTAAGAACAACAAAAAAGCCGCCCCAAAATGGGACGGCTTTTTGTGTATACTCTATGAGCAGCGTGGCTGCATCATTGATTACTTGATGATCTCAGTTACCTGACCTGCACCAACTGTACGGCCACCTTCGCGGATCGCGAATTTCAGACCTTTTTCCATCGCGATCGGAGCGATGAGTTTTACCAGGAGGTTCACGTTATCACCAGGCATTACCATTTCCACACCTGCAGGCAGTTCGCACTCACCAGTTACGTCAGTTGTACGGAAATAGAACTGAGGACGGTATTTGTTGAAGAATGGTGTGTGACGACCACCTTCTTCTTTGCTCAGAACGTAAACTTCGCCTTTGAACTCAGTGTGAGGAGTGATGCTCTTAGGAGCGCAGATAACCATACCACGACGGATATCTTTCTTCTCAATACCACGGAGGAGGAGACCAGCGTTGTCGCCAGCTTCACCACGATCGAGGAGCTTTTTGAACATTTCCACACCTGTACAAGTTGAAGTGAGGGGAGCTTCGTTGAAACCAACGATCTCAACGTTGTCACCAACTTTGATGATACCACGCTCGATACGACCTGTAGCCACGGTACCGCGACCTGTGATCGTGAACACGTCTTCTACTGACATCAGGAACGCCTGATCGATAGGACGTGGAGGCAGTGGGATGTAGCTATCAACAGCGTCCATCAGATCTTCTACAGCTTTAACCCACTTAGCGTCGCCAGCGAGTGCGCCTGTAGCTGAACCCTGGATGATAGGCGTGTTGTCGCCATCATATTCGTATTTGCTCAGCAGATCACGGATCTCCATCTCAACGAGTTCGAGGATCTCAGCGTCTTCTACGAGGTCAACTTTGTTCATGAATACAACGATACGAGGTACACCTACCTGGCGAGCCAGAAGGATGTGCTCTTTCGTCTGTGGCATCGGACCATCAGTAGCAGCAACCACGAGGATAGCGCCGTCCATCTGGGCAGCACCAGTGATCATGTTCTTTACATAGTCGGCGTGACCAGGGCAGTCAACGTGCGCGTAGTGACGGTTGGCTGTCTGGTATTCAACGTGTGCTGTATTGATAGTGATACCACGCTCTTTTTCTTCCGGAGCCGCGTCGATCTCATCATATCCTTTCTTTTCTGCCAGACCTTTGTTTGCCAGAATAGTAGTGATCGCAGCTGTCAGTGTGGTTTTACCATGGTCAACGTGGCCGATGGTACCAATGTTTACGTGGGGTTTCTCCCGCTTAAAGGTTTCTTTTGCCATTTTTTATTGTTTTGAATTATTAGATTGTGCTTTATCTTAAAAAGTGTGCAAATATAAGGTAATTATCTTCTCCTAATAAAATTATTTTTTGGTTTCGGTTAAATGTTTATGAATTACCTGCATGGAAAAGCCGCAAAACAGGCAAATAAGAGGCATTGACAGGTAAAACATACGCTCGAAAGAGCTGGAAAGTACCATGTGAACGAAAATTGCCAGCATGAAGAAGGACATCCAGAGGTGCCAGTTGGCACGGACTATAGCCTTGTAGCCCGGACCGATGAGTAGGGCAATAATCGGGAAAATGATCCAGACGCCGGGATTGGACAGCACATCGTACGCACCATGAAAGGAAAATAAGCGACGGGTATGATCGGCAAGGTGGTAGATATGGCCCACGTCGGACGAAAGGCCATCGGTGGGAGGAAGACCAGCCACCATGTCGAAGGCATAGCGGAAGGAGAAGACCATTATTGCCGCTGCAGCGAAGTACAGAATCTGCCGCACCTTACTGATGCTACCAAAAAAGAAAATGAGCGGCGCTATGAACACAAAGGCCTCTTTGGCAAACGGGCCGATGAAAATGGCCAGCGTGAGTAAGGTGTTGTTCCGCTCTTTGATGCCGAGTAATGTGATTCCCACCACGAGACAATATATAGAGTCGGCGATGGGTGTGCCGGCAATGTAGGGCGTCCAGCGACAGGTGAGCATGACCAGCAAACCGGCCAGAGCATAGACCACCGGCAACCCGAAGGAACGGCAAAACCGGTAGATGACCAACCCCCACAGGCTCATTAGCAGGCAATTTACGAGGTAGAAGCTAACCGCCAACGGGAAGTCGCCATTGAAGTTCATGGGGCGTATAACATTGAACGCGCGACCGGCAACGGCATTGACGCTTGCAGCCAACAGCGGGACTATGGGCCGGTAACGACGCACGGGGCTCTGGTGCAAATCGAAGCGGGCAAGACCAGTGTAGGTCTGGCAGTCGGGGCTGGAGAGCTGGTCGTAATTGTCCATGAGCGAGAATGCTGCTCCGTGAATCACCGCGAGGCAAAACAGGAACACGAGTGTGTATTCGTGCAGCAAGAACTTTTTGAGCTTGTCCATCGTATGCTGTAAATGTAAGACGATATCATGCTATGGTGTATGCGGGTTTGGGTTTGTTTGGAGGCATTTGGTTGCAGATGACTCTTTGGTGTTTTAAATGTGATCACTTCTCACTGCGCAATTTTTTCTTTTTTCGCAATTTTTACCTAAATGATTGATCATCAATAAAAAGGTGGGAAGCAGGTGTGCATTCTGCTTCCCAAAACTGCGCAAAACCTGCGCACCTTTGCGCACCTGCTTCACAAAATTGCGCAGGTGAATGTTTTTCATCATGCGACCATTACTTTCAAGTTCTATTCAAGTTACAACCATGTATGATAACCGGCAAGGGGAATGTTTTATGATAGTGCGTTTTTTGTAGTGTGATAGAAATTCATACGCTCCTTTCCCATCCGCTCTTGTTCTTTTCTTTTCTACAGCGAAAAGAAAAGAACCAAAAGAAAGCGCCGCCTTTTGCCCTACCGCTCCGCGGGGCAAAAGGACAGCTATACGCTGGTTCGCAGTTCGCTGTGCAGCTCCATGGCGCTGGCATCTTTCCTATCGTTTACCAGATGATGGGGCATATGCCTTGTCAACTTGTGAATTTCTTTTGAAAGCACGGCAACCACATCTACGGAAATATGAAGGCGCCATCAGGGGCTAAGCGTATTCGCTCTATTGAGCGTATCCCGGATTTTCTGTCGAATTGAGGGGATAGCGTTGCAACGCGGACCAGTGAATTTTGTTTGTCTGAACTAAGATTGATAGGATTTGAAGATGGTAAGATGCGCGTGTGGCACTCTGAGGCTTGGAGCAGAACCGGTATAAAATAAAAAAGTCCCGAATGTTTCGGGATCTGAATCGGACTACTGTAAATGAAAATGAGATTGGAACTGCTGTAAAAAAAGAAGAGCTGTTGAGCAGGATTGAACTGCCGACCTCTTCCTTACCAAGGAAGTGCTCTACCGCTGAGCTACAACAGCTAAGAATTTAAGAACTTTTAAAAGCGAGCGGGAGACGAGGCTCGAACCCGCGACCTACAGCTTGGAAGGCTGTCGCTCTACCAACTGAGCTACTCCCGCTTAATTTGCTTTTTCGCAAATGAGTCGAGTACAAAGTACAAGACCCATTCGCTATTCGCAGTGGGGACAGGAGGATTCGAACCTCCGAAGTCGAAAGACGGCAGATTTACAGTCTGCTCACGTTGGCCGCTTGTGGAATGTCCCCTTGAATTAAAAAGTCAAAAGTGGAAAGTTTACACACCCGACTTTTGACTTTTTATTCTTTTTAAACCAGAGCCACTTGCCGGAATCGAACCAGCGACCTACTGATTACAAATCAGTTGCTCTACCAGCTGAGCTAAAGTGGCTTTAAATGAAAGAACTGTGTTCCCTTATCAGTGAAGGGACTGCAAAAGTAGAAAAATTTCTGAGTCCTGCAAATATTTTTCAAAAAATCTGAAACATCTTTCCTGTTTCAATATGGGGCTTTCTTTGCGAAGGCAAAACCGCGTGTATACTGGCGTTCAGGATACTATTTTTTATTAAGCAAATAGTAATCGAACGTATCGTTCTGCCAGTTGAAAGACTTGTTGATGCTTCTAGTCCAGATACGGCCGGCAATAGAATCGGGACGGTACATTACCCCCCACCCGCCCTTGATGCGGTACTGGTCGTAGAACATGTTTTGCGCCATGGTAGAGTCGAAGATGAAGATATCCTTCCTCACGCTATCAACCTTGCATAAGATGTTGTTGTAATTCTTATTGTTGTTGAAGTTGTATATGAAGAAAGTGGTGTAAGTGGCTGAGGCTTTTAACTCCATAGGATACACGGTGTCTTTGCCTAAATGAGATGCAGAGTCGCTGCCGATAGTTTTGAAATGTGCCGTCCAGTGGCCATAGTATTTTTCAACTGTCTTAACTGAGCAATCTGTACCCTCGAAACCTACAGGGCAGGCACATTTACCACTGTCGCAAACACCACCGTTGGTACAAACGACATAATTGCACGACCAGGGTTTGTCCTCCAAGGGTTTAGTGCATGAAGAGACATACGTAACCGAAAGAACAACCGATAGAATTCCTAATACTGTTATTACCAGGCCACTTTTCTTAATTACCATGGCATAAATTTAGTTAAAGTTTTGAATTTTGTATCACCGGCAGCACATATGTTCATTTTTCGAAACACGAATAATTCTACATCGCTGCCACAGCTATTACATTTGCTTCAGCTCGCCCACCAAAGACTGCAGTACCTTCTTTGCATCGCCGAAAAGCATGGATGATTTGGGGCGAAAGAACAGTTCGTTCTCAATGCCGGCATAACCAGGCTTCATACTGCGTTTGTTTACAATTACGTGGTCAGCTTTTTCGACCTCGAGAATCGGCATGCCATATATGGGGCTTGATGGATCTTCTTTAGCCGCAGGGTTCACAACGTCGTTGGCACCGAGGATCAGGACCACGTTTGTGCCGCCCATCTGGTCATTAGCGTCTTCCATTTCCAGCAGTTTTTCGTAAGGCACATCGGCCTCGGCCAGCAGAACGTTCATGTGACCAGGCATACGACCCGCAACCGGGTGTATACCATAACTCACCTCTACGCCTTTTTCGTTCAATACTTTTTCCAACTCGTGGCATGTATGCTGAGCTTGTGCTACCGCCAGACCATAACCAGGGATGATCATTACTTTGGAAGCATATGCCATAAGTGTAGCGGTATCATTGAGAGAAATTTCTTTGTATGCACCCTGATCCTTGCTGCCGGCAGCACCACCAGTTTTGGCAGCGCCAAACGAGCCGATCAATACATTTTTGAGGGATCGGTTCATAGCCTTACACATGAGAATGGTAAGGATGGTGCCAGCTGAGCCTACCAAGATACCGCCAGTGAGCATCACCGGATTGTCGTACAGGAAGCCCCCGAACGCAGCGGCAACACCTGTAAATGAGTTGAGCAGGGAGATAACCACGGGCATATCGGCACCACCGATTGGCATAACGAAGAGCACACCGTAAAGAGCAGAGAGTGCCAGGATACCATAGAATAACATAGGATTGCCGGCAGACATGCCCATGATGACCATTGAGTCGAGCACGATGAGACCACCAAATATGATGAAATTGATGACCTGTCCGCCGGGAATGGTACGGTCTTTGATCTTGCCGTTCAGTTTGCCCCAGGCTATCATACTGCCCGCGAAGGAAACCGTACCGATCATCATGCCCAGAGCGATAACAACCAGCATGCCGGTAGATTTTTCTTCGGGTTTACCATACTCTACCAGCGAAATGAGCATGGCACAAGCGCCACCCATACCGTTGAACAGGCTCACCATCTCGGGCATGGCAGTCATTTGTACCTTTTTGGCGGCAATGGTGCCGACAACTGTACCTAAAATGAGGCCACCAAATATCCAGACATAGTTGTGCAGCGATTCTCCGTTGTGTTTGTAAAGGAAGATGGTAGCGAAAATAGCTATGGCCATACCTGCTGCTGCGACCAGATTGCCTTTGCGGGCAGTCTCGGGGTGCGACAGCATTTTCAGACCCATGATGAATGTGATGGACCCGATTAGGTAGCTTAACTGAAGAATCATGTTTTCCATGTTATGTTGGAATTTGGAATTTGGACAATATGGAATTTGGACACAAGGGTGTCCTTGTTATTTCTTTTTCTTTTTACCGAACATCTCGAGCATGCGATCGGTAACGACGAAGCCACCTACGACGTTGAGCGTACCCAGGATCACCGCGAGGAAGCCGAGGGTGAGCGCAAGGTAATCGTCGGATGGAGCCTGCCCCATAACGATGATGGCGCCAATGATGACCACCCCATGAATGGCGTTGGCGCCACTCATAAGAGGGGTATGCAGCACTGAAGGCACCCGCGAAATGACCTCGATACCGAGGAATATGGACAGGATGACGATGGTGAGCAACCTGTAAGTTGCGGCATCGGTAAAAAGATTGATAAGAGTATCCATTTATATGAAGTTTGTATCGTTAAAAAATCAGGGTAGTGTTGCGGCATCAGGCGCCGAGCAGGCCAAGTACACGGTCATTGACCACCTTTCCGCCGTTTGTTATGGCTGTGCCCTTCACGATGTCATCTTCGAAATTGAGGTTGATGCCCCCGTCTTTATCGATGATGAGTTTGGAGAAGTTGAGCACGTTCTTTGCATATACCTTGCTGGCATCGGAAGATGCGGTAGCTGCAAGGGCGGAATTGCCTATTATGGCCACCCCGTTGTGCATTACCGTTTTATTGTCTTCGGTAAGGTCGGTATTGCCGCCTGTAACAGAAGCAATGTCGATGATGACAGAACCCGGCCTCATATCTTCTATCATAGCCTTTGTAATGAGGATTGGCGCCTTTCGGCCCGGGATCTGAGCGGTAGTGATAATTACATCAGATTTGCGCGCGTGCTCGTGTATCTTATCGCGCTGGCGTTTCTGGAAATCTTCGGACTGCTCTACGGCGTATCCGCCGGCCTTAGAGGCATCAGCGGCTCCATCCACTTCCACGAACTTGGCACCAAGGCTCATTACCTCTTCCTTCACCGCAGGGCGGGTATCGAACACCTCAACGACAGCGCCGAGGCGCTTTGCCGTGGCGATAGCCTGAAGACCGGCAACGCCAGCACCGAGGATGAGGACCTTGGCAGGAGGAATGCTTCCCGCGGCGGTCATGAACATAGGGAAATAACGGCAGTACTGGTATGCGGCCAGCAACACGGCCTTATAGCCGGCAATGTTGGCCTGCGAACTCAGCACGTCCATACTTTGCGCACGGGTAGTGCGCGGAATGGTATCGAGACTGAAGACGGTATAGTTTTTCGTGGCCCAGTCTTGCATGAGGCGGAAATTGAACAACGGCTGATAGACGCCCATCAGCACCGCACCGGGTTTCGCGTTGCCTGCATTTGCTATCTGGATGGAGAGCACGACATCGGCCTGCGCGTTGATATCGGCAGCGGACTTGATGGCGGCACCGGCAGCTGTGTATGCATCGTTGTTGAAGAATGCAGCGACACCTGCACCATCTTCCACCCATACGGTCACGTTCATTTTCGCGAGTGCTGCCACTACTTCAGGAACGAGAGAAACGCGTGTTTCGGGGGCCTGTTCTTTCAATACGCCTACTATCATAAAATGTTGGAAATCTTTATTAATGTTCTGAAAAATAAGTCATTAATTTGAAAAAAGAAAATTTGTAGGGCAATTTTCAAGGGTATTGTCCGACTATTTTTTCGGCCAAGATCAATAAGGTGCGGGAAATCATATTTTCAACAATCAGTTAAAGAACAATGGACTGCCTGAAAAGCGAAAAAGAGGACCGAGGTCCTCTTTTTCGCTTTATGTTCATTAAGACTACCGGTTATTGCTTGATAATGAACCTGAACGTCTGGCGTTGATCGCCGCTCAGCACATTGAGCAGGTACATGCCATGTGGCAGTGCTGATGACAGCGTGATACGCTCGTTGAGCACGCCTGATGCAGCCTCTACCTTCTGTGAGAAGACAGTTTGACCGAGCATGTTGGTAACAACGAGATCTACATTGTTTGCTGTGAAGCCGCCCAACGTACCGCTGATCACGAAATCGCCGCTGTTGGGGTTTGGTGCCAGTGTAAGTTCAGGCGCGCCTGTGAGGGTCTGCACATCGTTTGACACTTTTACTTTTACCGCGTTGAAAGAATACCATGCACAGTTGCCAATGCTGGTCACCCAACAGCTAACTGAATCGCCGTGAGCGAGGCTGCTAGTGGTATATGTATTGGTAGTAGCACCGACAATGAGGCTTGAGTTCTTGTACCACTGATATGTAAGTACCGGACCACCGTTGATAACCGTACCTGTGAAAGTGACGCTTGTACCGGTCTTGATGCTAAGACCGGTGTTGGTGCCGATGATGAGGATAGGCATGTAGATAGAATCTACGCGGAGACCTATCTTATTGCTGGTAACATTGTTGACAATAGGGCAACGGTAGTTACTGTTCAGCTTAAC
>JBIKSN010000078.1:0-11506 GCA_044348585.1 Flavipsychrobacter sp. | reverse complement strand
CATCAACATAAAGAACAGATCGGCCACGTTTGAATACGCGATCGAAGACCGGGTAACTGCGGGCATCATGCTCACCGGTTCCGAGATCAAATCCATACGTGCCGGCCGTGTGAGCTTTAATGATAGTTATTGCTACTTTGACGATGGCGAACTGTGGGTAAAAAGTCTGCACATAGCCGAATATGCCAACGCAGGTTATGCGGGCCATATCGCTACCCGCGAGCGTAAGCTGCTCCTCACCAAAAAGGAGCTGCGCAAGTGGCTCAATAAAGTAAAAGAAAAGGGATATACCATCGTACCACTCAGCGTTTTCATCAACGAGAACGGTTATGCCAAAGTGGAGCTGGGCCTCGGAAAGGGTAAAAAGACCTACGACAAACGTGAAAGCATTAAGACCCGTGACGTAGAGCGCGAAATGAAACGTTACCTGAAATAATAATGTCTATCGGGATTTTTGGGGCCAACTACTCTACCTCATCAGTAAATGTGATTCCATTGTATTCCAGCTCGCGGAGTACCGGCCTGTAGACTGACTGCATTACCGGCAGCAACACACCCACAGGTGGTTTCAGCTTTTTAGTGAGTACCAGTGACGCCAGTATTGCCATAGGCATTCCCACGGTACGCGCCATAGCACTGTGCTCTCCACCTTCACCCTTCAACACCATAGAGCTGTTCAGGGTTATCATGCGGCCTTTGTGTTCATACTCTATCTCGTGGTGCATCACCACCATGTCCTTATCATCATCGGCCATGCGCCATTTCTCCTGCAAAAGCGCAAGCAGGATATCGCCTGAACACATGGTGCCTGCAGGAAGTGTTTTCTCCTCAAACAGATCTATCGACTCCAGCAATCCTATTACTTTATCATCCTTCGACAGATCCAGCTTCGCTGCAATATGTTCCCGGATATCCTGCTTAGCTGGACAGCCGGTTTTGCTACGCAACCAAGATGCGTTTGTTGCCCCCTTGGTATCAAATGAGTCGGTCTGATCGGTAAGACCCAATTTCACCACAGCATCCCAGCCCCTGCAAAACGAAGGATACCTGAGTGTGGCGCGTAAGAATGTCTTTATGGAAGATACATCATAGAGGTCCAGATACTTCAGCGAGTCGCGGTTAGGATAGTACGCAAGTGCGTTCAGTCCGGGTATCTTTATCTTCTTATTCTGTTCAAACATTTTTTCATAAGGCACATCTACCTGCTTGCCGTTATGAAGGTACTTGGCACCGCCCATACCCGCTGTAACAATATTCCTGGGGTTCCAGCTGAACTTGTAGTGCCACGGATTATCGTCGCTCTCTGGTGCTATCAGGCCACCGCAGTATGACTTGAATGACGTGATGCGACCGGCCACCTTGTGTATGCTGTTAATGATCTTGCTCGCCGTCATATGGTCGATACCCGGATCAAGCCCCATCTCGCACATGAACATCAGTCCCGCCTCACGCACTGCCGCGTCCATTGCTTTCATCTCGTCAGAGATGTAGGAAGATGTTATCAGATTCTTCTTATGTTTAAGGCAATCCTGCGCCAACAAAATATGTAAGTGCGGCGGCATCAGGGAAAGCACAATATCGGCTCGCTTCACCAACGCTTCGCGTTGCGCTTTGTTGTTGATGTCAAATACTACAGCCTCACCGTTGGGATGACGATTTAACTTTCTGGCTATCGCTGCTGAGTCTCCGTCGGCGACAATGACATTCCATTTATTTTTAGAAGCATTTATCAAAAGGTACTCTATCAGATAGGTTGAAGATTTACCTGCCCCGGCTACAAGAATATTTTGCATGTAGAAAAAAGAATTGGATAAAAAATCGAAATCAAATGTAGTGTTATTCCACAGTTATTTTAAACCCGCTTTTAAACCATATTTTTACATAATGTTAAAACAGGTGCTTTTTTTGTCGTTTTGGGCTGAATATTGACCAATATCAAAAAAAATCAGACATTTTCATGACGAAACCCATCTATCCATTAACTGATGGTTAACAAAATATTCGTGTAGCTACACGAATTCATGCATGGTTACGACGCCTGCCTGCATGCTTTCTTATGTTGAGAAAATGGGTAATAACAAGACCCGCGGATGCGAGATATGCCATCCAGTGTAATGTATCTTCAAACACCACAGCGATGGCCAAAAACAACCAAAAGACCCACAAAGCGATACTGATAAGTTTATGTGAAGCATGCTGACCTGCATGGAAAACTGCGTAAAAACCAACTGCCAGAAAAATGTAGTCGAGCCATTCCCACCAGTGAGGCAAACCTACGCCCCACCCCGCAGCCTCAACACCATCGGCAATAGAGTACTTCAATAGAAAAACCGCAGGGATCACCAGACAATGCACACCGCAAATGATGGCACTGATGATGCCTACCCTGTCGGCACCGGAAGTATATTTTTCAGAATGAGACAAACTATAAATGCAACTGAGTTGCAAATGTACGGAATAACTTTAAATGCAACAACGTTGCATTTAAAGTGCTAATTTCGCCGGGTGAACGCTTCTGAACAAATAAGAGAGAAGGGACTGAAAGCAACCCCGGCAAGAATGAAGGTGCTTGAAGAACTGACCGGAACCGGTCAGGCGCTTTCGCATACCGAACTGGAATCCACCTTCAGCAAAGTCGACAGGATCACTTTATACCGTGTACTGAAAGATTTTGAAGAAGCGGGCATTGTGCACAAGATCATAGGCCCCGACGGCGTTACGAGATTTGCGGTGTGCCGACACAACTGCCCCGACGAAACACATACCGAAGACCACGTGCATTTCAATTGCACCAACTGCCATAAAGTTTTTTGCCTGGAACACACACATAACCCTCACCTGAAGCTACCGGCAGGGTTCAAAATATCGGGCATACAAATATTGGTGCAGGGGATCTGCAAACTTTGTTCCTGAGCCCCTGCACCATCATCGGTCGATCTGATCATCAGAGATTATTTTTAGCTATTACGGTCCAGTCATCACTTCCGTGACCGGCATCGATCCAGCGGTCCATCTCGGCCGCCACAGCAGACACCACCACCAGCGGCACACCTGCTTTCTTAGCCTCGGCGAGCATAAGCCCGGCGTCTTTCCTTGCCATATTCAACTCCCACGACGGATTTCCGAAATCGGCCATACGGATGCGTTTGAGCCTGCCGGGCAGCATTGACCCGGGGTTCCACTCGTTGAACAAAGCCGTTACATCATCAGCAGGCATTCCCATTGCCTTGGTAAGGGCCAGGGTATCAGATATGGCAGCGGTGAAGCCTATGAGGAAATGATTCCCTGCCAGTTTCATTCCGGCAGCACGCCCCACTTCTGTGCCGAAATTGATGACCTTTCCGGTCATCGGTGAGATGTAGGGCATGATCGTTGCAACATCTGCAATATCACCCGATACAAGCATGTAGCCCGACCCATCGAGCGCGTTGACAGGACCCATAAAAACAGGCGCATGCACATAGGTGTGGCCCTGCTCCTTCCAATAAGCCGTGCGTTTGCGCGCACCATCAACAGAAGTTGTAGTGTGGTCTATGATAATAGTACCCGGCTCAAAGGCTGCCGAAGCTGCGCTCAGCACCTCGTCAACACTCGCGTCATCTTTCAGGGTAAGGTGGATTCGTTCCGCACCACGCACCGCATCAGCGGCACCGGCAAACGCTATTGCGCCGTCCATTTCCAATGACTGTGCCTTGGCCGCTGTCCTGTTCCACACGTTCACCTTGTGACCATTTCGCAATAATGCCTTTACAAATCCTGAACCGAGCAAGCCGGTACCCAAATATGCTACCATAATTTCGAGAAGATTATTTTACGTGCGCAAAGCTAAGGCAAATAGCACTGCACAAACATCATACTACAACAGAGATTCCCAATCGCCGGCACCCTCACGAATGAGCTCTGGAGTGCCGGACGTGCAGTCTATGACCGTGGACGAAAGTATATGCCCCGGACCACCATCAATTACGATGTCCACGAGAGACCCGAAATGCTCATACATCACCTCAGGGTCAGTGAAGTACTCAACATCCACATCCATGGGCAACGAAGCGCTCATAATGGGATGTCCCAGTTCGCGTACTATATCCATGCAGATGCGATTGTCGGGAACCCGTATACCCACTGTGTCCTTTTTTGTCTTCAATATTTTCGGCACTTGCTTACTTGCATCCAGAATGAAAGTATATGGACCGGGCAACGCGGCCTTCAGCAGCCTGAAAACGGGTGTGGGAACACTTTTGGCGTAGTCGCTGAGGTGACTGAGATCTGAGCAGATAAAAGAGAACTGCGCTTTCTTCGGATCGATCCGTTTGATACGGGCAATACGTGCGATAGCATCGGCATTTGATATATCACAACCTATGCCATAAATAGTATCGGTAGGATAGATAATAACCCCCCCCTTCCTGAGGCAATCAACTACCGTTTTTATGTGACGCGCTTGCGGATCAACAGGATGGATACTGAGCAGCATATAGTACTTTGTATAAAGGTACAAAATAATACAGGCTGTATGGCATACCCGGGCACTATACCGGCTGAAACAACTGTTCCACCGCCCATGCCTTCAGGCGCATTTCCTCCCATTCTTTTTCAGGTATGCTGTCCCAGGTGATGGCCCCGCCGGTGGAGTACGATAAATATTCGTTACCGGCATTGTAGTAAAGGCTACGGATAATGACATTAAGGTCCATGTCTCCCGCGGGTGTGATGTAACCTATAGTGCCAGAAAACAGCTCGCGCCGCGCTTCTTCATACTTGTCTATCAGCTGCATTACTTTAAACTTGGGCGCACCTGTCATACTCCCCATCGGGAACGATGTCCTTATGGCATCCGTAAACGACATATCATGGCGAAGTATGCCACTAACCGTTGAGATCATCTGGTGCACCTGGGGGAAAGTATAGATACCAAACAACTCATTGACATTCACCGAACCAACCTCGCAACATCGTGCCAGGTCGTTGCGCACCAGGTCTACGATCATCACATTTTCTGCCCGCTCTTTTATGTCACTACGCAATGCCGTTTTCATAACATCATCAATAGCTGAATCTGCGCTGCGGCTGGCCGTACCCTTGATTGGCTGCGACAGCACCTGACGGCCGCTCTTTCGCAGGTAACGTTCGGGGCTGGCACACATCAGGTATCTGTCCCCATCGCGGTAGTAGGCAGCAAATGGGGCCGGAGACAACCGATTGAGAGCCGCAAAAACTGCCAGTGGCTCTTCAACTTTAGCTGTGGTATGCCCGCCGCCGCAAAAATTGATCTCGTAACAGTCGCCCTCACGAATATGTTCGCGCAGCCGGCCGACGATGTCAATATACTGCTCCTTTTGAATGTAGGGTGTGAATGACAGACAAAGGCCAAGTGAAGGCAATGGTATCGCCGACACATCGTCGATCGCATTTTTGATGTCGTCAGGATTGCCGAATGTCTCAATGGTCAGCACGGTACAAGCGCTGTCCATGTAGCAAACGGTCTCAGGAACAAAGAACTGAAAGAGCGGAAAATGGTGCCGTGTCTCATGGCGAGATTCAAGCGCCGACTCCAAAACATTCTTGAAGTCATAACAAATGTGCCCGAACATCCAGTCACTTTGCTTACTGTGGAAAGCTTGCAGCGCAGCCAGCGGATCTGCTCCCGAGGAGGGCACCCGGTATCGGCAACCCGCCGCCAGTAAACATTCATACCCCTCATAGACGGACGGGTATGAATTACTATCCAAAAAAACAAGGATGCTGAACTGTTTTGACCAATTCAGCATCCCTGCCTTTATTATGTCCGCTTCAGCGGACCTTATTTCGTAAGTTTTTTTATTTCTGTGCAATTGCTCCTTTTTCATCAGAAGTCATCGTCATCATCATCGAATCCGCCGCCGGCATCAGAGAAGAAGCCAAGATCTTTGAAATCATCATCAACATCGAAATCGTCATCCTTCGCAGACTTCTTCTTTGGTGATTTGCTTTTCGACTTCGGAAGATCGAATTCTTCGAATTCCTTTTCTATATCGTAGTCTTCTTCCTCACTATTGAAATCATCATCATCGTCCATATCGTCATCTTCCACATCATCGTCATCGTCATCATCGTCGTCCGATTTCTTTTTAGCTGCTTTCTTCGGAGCCTTTTTAGACTTTGGCGCATCATCGTCATCATCATCGTCGTCATCAGCCTTTTTCTTAGAAGCTGTTGCAGACTTCTTCGCAGGCTTCGCCGTTGCCTCATCTAGTTCCTCATCATCATCCTCATCAAGCTCTTCCTTTTTTGCTTTAGCAGACGTCTTTTTAGATGAAGGAGCCGCGCTTGGTTTTGCACTTTTTTTCGCCGGAGTCTTTTTATCAGTATTTGATTTCATAGCTCTTAATCTTGATGCCGTAAAATTTTAATAGTTTGATGAATTTGCCAAATTTTTTTTGTCGGAGGTTATATAAATTTTTTTTTACGAAATGACAATTAATTGATCACGTCCCGTACCGTTGGAAATGTGGCTGATCTTAGTTCCGAGGTACTTTTCAATGAAGGCACAATAATCTTTGAATGTCTGTGGTAATTCGTCATAACTGCTGCACGTACTAATCGGTTTTTCCCAACCACTGAAGGTGGTGTAAACCGGCGTTATATCTGCATCGCAAATATCAAACGGAATCTCCTGTGTTTCATTGCCCAATATCGAATACGCGGTAGCTGCCTTCAGTGGACTGAAGCCGTCGAGCACGTCGGTTTTTGTAATGATAAGCTTGTTGACACCACTGAGCATAATAGCATACCTGAGCGCCACCAGATCTATCCATCCACACCTGCGCGGCCTGCCGGTTGTGGCGCCGAACTCATGACCCGCGGCACGAAGCGATTCGCCTGTTTCATCTTCCAGTTCGGTAGGGAACGGACCACCACCAACACGGGTACAATATGCTTTGGTGATGCCATACACATCTCCCACAGCCGAAGGCGGAACGCCGAGACCACTGCACACACCCGCTGCAATGGTATTGGAAGAAGTAACGAACGGATAGGTGCCGAAATCTATATCCAGCATACTACCCTGCGCGCCCTCAGCCAAGATCTTTTTGCCGGCCTTCAGGTGATTGTCCAGCCAATACTCGGCATTCACTATCTGCAGGAAGCGCATACGCTCCACTGCCTCGAAGAACGGCTGCTCCCACTGTTCCCACTCAATAGGTGTGCCACCGTACTGGCGCAACATCTGCTTATGTTTCTGGGTGAGCTTGTCGTACTTCTCTTTGAAATTATGGGTCAGAATATCCCCCACACGCAGACCATTCCTTCCGGTCTTGTCCATGTATGCCGGTCCTATTCCTTTTAGTGTAGATCCTATTTTATCAGCACCCTTCGCCGCTTCTGATGCAGCATCGAGGGCACGGTGAGTAGGTAGAATGAGGTGCGCCTTCTGTGAAACGAATAAACGTTTCAACAGATCTGGACAAAGTGGCAATATCTTGTCTATCTCTTTACCAAGTGTCACCGGATCGATAACGACACCATTACCTATCAGGTTGAGACAATTGGACTGAAACACCCCCGAAGGAATGGTGTGAAGTACCACTTTCTCGCCATTCAGATACAGGGTATGACCTGCATTAGGGCCGCCCTGAAACCTCGCAATAATATCATACTGACCGGCAAGAAAGTCTACTATCTTACCTTTTCCTTCATCGCCCCACTGCAAACCCAACAAAACATCTATCATGTTAGTGATCATTTTCCCGGCATTGCCGGATGTTTAATAAATATCAAACTTCAAAAGTAAAACTTCAATACTGAAAAGTAAAAAATACTTAGCCTGACAGATGTCAGATATCGCTCATTGGGTTGTTACTCCCCATGACCGGATAGTCCCGGGAAACATGCAAAATGATGTGTGACATAAATAATTGCCGTTTTTCCACTGCTATTTCTACTTTTGGCACGTCAAACCGTTACTTCCGCTTGCAGCTATCAATTATCATACCTACCTGGAACAATCTGGCATTCGCCAGATTGTGTGTGGAAAGCATCAGAAAAAACTCTGCTTTCAACCACCAGATCATCCTTCATATAAATGACGGCAGCGATGGCACCCTTCAGTGGGCAAAAGAGCAGCAGATAGACCACACCTACACACCCGAAAATGCGGGTATCTGCAAGGCGGTGAATGAGGCCGGAGGCCTGGCAAAGCACGACTATGTTGTGTACATGAATGATGATATGTATGTGTGCCCGCAGTGGGATGTGCATATAGCTAACGAAATAAAGGCGGCGGGAACCGATGCCTTTATGTTCTCCAGCACCATGATAGAGCCTATCAACTACTACAATCCCTGCGTCATACACCGCGACTACGGTCAGACGATTGAAACGTTCCGCGAGGCCGATCTGCTGAAAGAATGTAACGGCATAGAAATGAACGACTGGACCGGATCGACATGGCCCCCCACCATTGTGCACCGCAAATACTGGCTGATCACCGGTGGATATAGTATCGAATTAAGCCCCGGCGTCAGCAGCGATGACGACTTCTCTATGAAGATGTGGCAGGCGGGCTGCAGACTATTTAAAGGAATAGGTAAAAGCCGGGTGTATCACTTCCAGTCGAAATCGACCCTGCGGATCAGGAAGAACGACGGCCGCAAGCAATTCCTCATGAAATGGGGCATCAACCAGTCTACCTTCAATAAATACTACATCCGCCGTGGCACTCCGTTCAACGGTCCGCTCACCGAACCCGACGGATTAGCGTGGGAACACTTCCGCGCATGGGCGAAGCGAAAAATGCTCTAAGCGAAAAAAGCCGGATACTCGGTGAGAATATCCGGCCATGGTATCATATTCTGATCTAAATATTATTTCTTCAGCAATGCAAGGTCCAGCACTTCATTGGCCTGATCCACATAATGGAATCGCAGTCCTTTAATGTAGTGTTCGCTCACCTCTTCCACGTCTTTTTCGTTCTGGCGGCACATAATAATATCCTTAATGCCTGCACGCTTGGCAGCAAGTATCTTTTCCTTGATGCCACCCACCGGCAATACCTGACCACGCAAAGTGATCTCTCCTGTCATGGCAAAGAAAGGTTTCACCCTGCGGCCGGTAAACGCTGATGCCAGGGAAGTAAGCATCGTGATACCGGCGCTCGGCCCATCCTTTGGAACAGCCCCTTCGGGCACATGGAGGTGGATATTGGTCTCATCGAAACGCATAGGGTCAATATTGAAATCCGCTGCGTGCGCACGCAAATAAGACAATGCCGCAGTAGCGCTTTCCTTCATTACCGTACCCAAATTACCGGTGAGCGTGACCACGCCCTTGCCCTTTGACAACGAAGTTTCGATAAACAGAATATCGCCACCCACCGCTGTCCAGGCCAGCCCTACCACTACACCCGCGGGATGCCCCTTGGTATATATATCGTTGGTGAACCTTGGCTTACCCAACACCTCTTCTACCCTTCCGTCGGTGACCTGAGGTGCCACTTCTTCTTCCATGGCCACCTGCTTGGCCACCGAGCGCATCATTCCGGCCATCAGCCTGTCCAGCTCGCGCACCCCGCTTTCACGGGTGTACTCCTGAATGATCTTCAGGATCACTTTGTCAGGGAACTTCAGCGGCACCTTCAGCAGTCCGTGCATTTCTTTCTGCTTGGGTATCAGGTGGCGTTTCGCTATCTCCAGCTTCTCCTCTGGGGAATAACCGGAAAGCTGAATGATCTCCAACCTGTCGCGCAGTGCCGGCTGAATGTCAGCCAGACTATTGGCGGTGGCTATGAACAATACCTTCGACAGGTCATATTCAAGCTCCAGGTAGTTATCGTAGAATGAGTTGTTCTGTTCGGGGTCAAGTATCTCCAGCAAAGCCGAACTCGGGTCGCCACGGAAATCTTTCCCGATCTTGTCCACCTCATCGAGAATGAACACCGGATTGGATGATTTCACTTTTCTGAGCGACTGTATGATACGGCCCGGCATAGCACCTATATAGGTCTTGCGGTGGCCGCGCAGTTCACTTTCGTCGTGGAGGCCACCAAGGCTCAGGCGCACATACTTGCGCGAAATAGCTGACGCGATGCTGCGGCCAAGCGACGTCTTACCGATACCCGGAGGGCCCACAAAACACAATATGGGCGACTTCATATCCCCCTTCAGCTTCAGCACCGCCAGGTATTCCAGAATGCGGTCCTTGATCTTTTCCATACCATAATGGTCAGCATCAAGCACCTTCTTCGCTTTCTTCAGATCGTAGCTATCCTGCGTATAGGTTTCCCAGGGCAGGTCCAGCATCAGATCAAGGTGGTTATATATTACCGAATAGTCGGGCGTGCTGGGATGCATACGCTCCAGCTTCTCTATGTTTTTCTTGAAGAGTTCTTTTGCCGCCTCGGTCCACTTCATGCCCTCGGCCCGCTTCTGCAGGTCTTTTATCTCCCTGTCGTTGGGGTCGGCACCTAGTTCCTCCTTTATCGACTTCATCTGCTGCTGCAGGAAGTACTCGCGCTGCTGACGGTCTATGTCGGCCCGGGTCTTATTCGTGATCTCGTTTTTCAGCTCCACCAGCTGCAGTTCGGCCTGCAACAGTTGCAACAGCTTTTCCGCACGCAGGGTGATATCGTTCTCTTCCAGCATTGCCTGCTTCTCCTGCAACTTCGACGATATATTTGAAGCGATAAAGTGCATGAGGAACGACTGCTGCTCGATGTTCCTCAGTACGATACCCGCCTCGTTCGGTACGTTGCTCGACTGCTGCGCGATGCGTTCGCCATAGTCCTTTATAGAGGAGATGAGCGCGTCGAATTTCGGGTCTTTTTTGGGGTAGTCGTCCTCCAGATAGTTTACTTTGGCTACGTAGAAGGGTTCTGTCTGGGTGTATTTCTCTATCTTGAAGCGCATACGACCCATGATAAAAAGCGTAATGTTTCCATCCGGCATTTTTATCTGCTTCACTACCTTGGCAAGCGTACCTACCTCATATATATCATCCGGCTGTGGATCGTCGTTGTTACTGTCGCGTTGAGCGATGACGCCCAACCACTTGTTGGTCTTTTGCGCCTCGGCAATCGCCTTGACCGATTTTTCTCTGGCAACCGTAATGGGTAAAACCACGTTGGGGAATAGTACCGTATTGCGAAGTGCTATTATGGGAAGATCCTGCGGCAGCGACGCACGTTCAGCCTCGTCCATCTCGTCTTCACCGAGGGGAACGATGGGCATGAACTCCATTTCCTGTTCGCTCTGGTTCACCAGCATATCCAGCATTGATTGTTTATCAGACATTATGACAAAGTTATCCGTATTTATCAGCTAAATTACGGGAAATGAATATGGGCAATACTTGTGCCACATACAATTATCGGCAATTATTGCAGGAAATTGCCCGCATGCACTGTTTTTTAAGACAAAATGTACAACAGATCTTATGTACGAGGATGATAAAGAGATGAGTCAGGATAGTGAAAACCGTTTCATCCGTGTTTCGGCAATCGGTTTGGTATTGGTCATTGCGCTCATTTGCG
>JBIKSN010000077.1:0-11512 GCA_044348585.1 Flavipsychrobacter sp. | reverse complement strand
ATATAGATTTCTACCTTAGTTTTCTTCAGGACCTTGGGTTGATAAAGTATGAAGACGGAGGGAAAATTATATCAATAACTGAGCAAGGTAGGAATGTGCCTGAGGTCTTCAAAGATTGATATAAAACAACGAAACAGCTCGTAATGAAGAGCCGTTTCGTTGTTTTATCTACTGCAGGTATTTAGCTAAAAGCGTTGATTCCTGTAACATCCATGCCGGTTATAAGTAGATGTATGTCGTGAGTACCTTCGTAGGTCACTACCGACTCCAGGTTCATCATGTGGCGCATAATACTGAACTCGCCTGTAATGCCCATTCCACCGAGTATCTGTCTTGCTTCCCGTGAAACTTTAAGCGCGATATCGCAGCTGTTGCGTTTTGCCATAGATATCTGGGCGGGCGTCGCGCGGTCTTCATTTCGCAATACACCAAGCCTCCAATTGAGTAATTGACTTTTGGTGATCTCTGTTATCATCTCAGCCAGCTTCTTCTGCGTCAGCTGGAAACCTGCTATCGGACGACCGAACTGTTCGCGTTGTTTGGCGTAGCGCAATGCTGTATCATAGCAATCCATAGCGCATCCTAGTGCACCCCACGCGATACCGAAACGGGCACTTGACAGGCACGTAAGTGGTCCTTTTAGTCCCTTGATGTTAGGGAAGATGTTCTCTTTAGGAACCTTCACGTTGTCAAATACCAATTCTCCGGTTGCAGAGGCCCTCAATGACCATTTGCCATGAGTTTCAGGGGTGGTGAAACCCTCCATTCCACGCTCCACTATCAAACCGTGGATCTCTCCGGCTTCGTTTTTTGCCCAAACTACTGCGATGTCAGCAAACGGCGCATTCGAGATCCACATCTTGGAACCATTTAGGATAACGTGGTCGCCGGCGTCTTTGAAATTTGTCAGCATCCCGGCGGGGTTCGATCCATGGTCAGGTTCTGTAAGGCCAAAGCAGCCCATCATTTCGCCTGTGGCGAGTTTGGGGAGGTATTTATGCTTTTGCTCCTCGCTGCCAAATTTGTAGATCGGAAACATAACCAGAGAACCCTGCACAGAAGCGGTTGAGCGTATGCCTGAGTCGCAACGCTCCAGTTCCTGCATCATTATGCCGTAGGTAATGTAGTCGAGACCCGGTCCACCATATTTTTGAGGGATGAAAGGACCAAAGCATCCATGCTCGCCAAGCCCTTTTATGAGGTGCTTAGGGAATTTTGCTTTCTGCGCATACTCTTCTATTACCGGAGAGATATCCTTTTTCACAAAGGCACGTACACTATCTCTGATCAGTTTTTGTTCTTCAGTCAATAGCTCGTCCAGCAGGTAATAATCAGGGTGTTGATAAAGATCCTTTTCCATGTTTTGTTAAAGTTGATGTCAAATGCGGCGCAAAGGTAGCATTTTTGGCATATTGGTATAATTTTGCAGTTCCATTGTTTAAAGTTTGTCAGTCTGGTTCTTATCTTATACCCTTATAGCTATTAACCATAATTCGTTAAACACAGCACTGGAGCACTTTTCGAATGATAGAGTATTGATATAGTTTTTTTTGTTCTTTCATGTGTGAATTGTGGAACGTATTTTGAGCACCAATATGAGTTGAATCAGTATATCGGATCGGTTGCCAACCAACGGCCAGTTATTTACGCCTACAGTAGAGGATTGACAAAACGAAGGTATCAGAAGACAGGTGCGCTGGTTATATAAATGAATAAATAAATAAAGGAGTTATATTATGAGGCAGTTAAAAATTGCCACCCAGATTACAAATCGTGATTCTCAGGCGGTCGAGAAGTACTTGCAGGAAATAAGCAAGATCTCTATGATCACGCCTGAGGAGGAGACTACACTGGCTCAAAAGATCCATATGGGCGATCAACGCGCGTTGGAGAAGTTGGTGAAGTCGAATCTGCGTTTCGTAGTGTCGGTGGCCAAGCAGTATCAGCATCAGGGGCTTTCTCTGAGTGATCTGATCAATGAAGGTAATCTTGGTTTGATAAAAGCAGCTCAGCGCTTTGACGAAACGAAAGGTTTTAAGTTCATATCATATGCAGTGTGGTGGATTCGTCAGTCTATTCTCCAGGCTTTGGCCGAGCAGGGCAGGCTTGTGCGCCTTCCACAGAATAAGATAGGGACCTATAACAAAGCAAACAAAGCATTTATCGCTTTCGAGCAAGAGAATGAGCGTGAGCCTTCTACCGAGGAGCTGGCAGACATTCTCGACATGAGCGAAACTGAAGTTACCAATATCTTCACCAGCAATACGCGTCACACGTCGCTCGATGCACCTGTGCACGAAGCTGAAGATGTGGCCATGGGCGACCTTCTGGAAGGTAGCAGTGATACAGATCAGGATGTAATGAAAGACTCTCTCAGGAATGAGATCCGTCGCATCCTTAAGTCGCTGAGCCAACGCGAAGCTGAGATCCTTGCCGCCTACTTCGGACTGGAAGGTGATAGCGGACCAAGCATTGAGGAGATTGGAGAGAAGTATGACCTTACAAAGGAGCGTATCCGTCAGATCAAGGAGCGTGCTATCAAGCGTTTGCAGAAAGCTCGATACAGCAATGCGCTCAAAGTTTACTTGGGATAAGCATACCATCAATTCGGAATATAATTGCAGGAGACGGAAACGTCTCCTGTTTTTTTAGTCACCAAACGCAATGAGGAGAATAGCCACTGTTGCCAGCAGCAACCCTGTTATCTGTAGCTTATTTGCCCTTTCTTTAAAGAACACTATAGCAACAAGCGAAGTGAACACCAAAACGGAAATGTTGAATAATGGAATGGTGGCGGAACTCTGGAAGACCCCGCTGTTCAGACCTTTTACAAGAAAGTAGATAGAGAAAAAGTTCGGAATGCCCAGAGCAACGCCGGCGATCACATTTTTGAACGCAAATTGTACTTTGCCCGTTATCGATAATGCAGCCAGTATTGTCAGTCCGGTTAGTCCCGCTACCGCAAATATCATTATCGTACCGGCTGCCTGATCAGCCGGTGTGGCCAGAAACCTGGTCTGAACAAAGTTCACAAGTGTATCAAGGCTACCGCTTAATACAAAGAGCAGGGCAGGCCACAACAGGGATTTTGCAACTTTATCCTCACTGCCTGCACGTGTGCTCAGGTAAACAGCGGGGAAAGCCAGTAATATTCCGGTCAGCTTTATGAGACCAATTGATTCATTATAAAGTGCCACCGAACAAACGACAGGTATTATCAGAGATAGTTTACTTGCCATTATTGTTGTGGTCATGCCATCTACCTTGGTGCAATAGGCCGTAAGGTTAAAAATGATAATGAATGAAATGCCGAGCAATACAGCCCAGAAAAACCACGGGGTGTTAAATGTGTCAGGTGTCACCGGCGTTTCGCCGGTGAAGATCCAGCCGGTTATTACACATGTGCAGTAGTTGACAACAATAGCCTGTAGGGCGTTTACGTCAAATTTGGCAAACAGTTTCAGTACCGCTGAAACAATTACGTTGAAAACAAGAGCAAGTATGAGGTAGAACAATGGAGATTGATTGTACTTATTTTACCGGGCCCGACTCCCGTTACAGCTTTTCGTTCTTTTCTTCTATCAGTGTTTTGATGTCACTTACTATCTTTTTTACCCCTTCGTCTTCCAGTCCATCGTAGAATCCTCTGATACGGCCATGATTATCGACAAGTATGTAGTGATTATCATGGATAAAATCCTTGTCTATACTGACTCCGGTTGTGTCGTCTTCGGCACTTATCAGATAGCTGTATCGTGCCATGTCATACAATTTTTGTTTGTCGCCGGTCAGGAACATCCATTGCAGGGGGTCAGCGTCAAAATGCAGACTATAGGCTTTCAGCGCTGCAACGGTGTCTTTTTTGGGGTCAACCGTATGGGATAGAAACATTACATTTTTGTTGCCTTTGAACTCTTTGTAAACCTTGGCTAAGTTTTCGTTCATTTTTGGACAAATCCCCTTACATGTAGCGAAAAAATATTCAACTACTACTATTTTGTCGGCTATGTCGGCATTTGTTATGGTTTTGCCGTCCTGATTAGTGAACGAAAATTCGCTAATGTGATGGTTTTGTTCGTTGCCAATAACCGGCAGTGCCGATCGGCGTTTCTTTTCAGTACTTACGGAATAATAGTAGCTCAGAAAAGCCACTCCCAGAACAATGAAAAATGATATTAATATGATGCCGTTTTTGTTCTTTTTCATTCGGCAAAACTACGCAATACAGTGGCAATAATTCCCCAAAACTGACAAAGAATCCGTAACTCATGAGGAATCTAACATGCTACGGACTAAACACGCCTAATATGGATGAAAGCAGCGTCGCCGGAAAGCATGATCCGGCAAATAAAATATGGCGTTTTGTTTTTGTTTCTGAGTAAATTAGTATTAATTTGCGTAACATGAGCGTAATAGGGTAGAGGGATTAGCTATGCTTTTTGTTAAAAGCGTTGTTAAAGGTCGTTGCCTCATTTTGCGTGTATCAAAAACTAACAGACAATTTAATTTATACTACATGAAGAAGATCGGTTTACTCCTGTTTATCAGTTGTTTATCTCTGGTTTCGTTTGCTCAGAACACGGTCGATATATTTTGCACGGGGCCCCTTGGCAGTTATAGAACAGGTTCATCTACCTCCAGTCTCAGATCAGACAATGCTATCAGGGCTGTAACTTTCTTTGGTTCTTCAACGCGTGGATATGGTGTATTCAGCCTGTCCTCCATTCCCCCATCGGCAGTTATCACAAGTGTTGAATTGCATTTTAACGTAGAAACTGTATCGCCGGGTGGTGGTGGTGGCTGGACTACAAGGGGTGTTGTTGGCGACCTTTCTACGATTACTGCAGCTGCTACATTGTATACTACCATGGGGTTAGGAACGTCTCTTTATACCACAACATATGGCACGACCCCCGGTAACAAGGTGCTACCTACTGCTGCCGCTGCAGAAGCATTCATTGGTGCTAATCTTGGAGGTACGGTGTCTATTGTATGGACCACTAACTCAACAAGGCTTTACAACATCACGGGTGAGACAGGTATTGCTACCACCACTGGTGTTCACGCACCGTTCCTGCGTGTTACCTACAATTGCCCCGGCATCACATCGCTGGCTGCAACAGGTCCTGCTGTTACACCATGTCCTAATGTGGGATTCGATCTTACCAGTGCTGCTACAGGTACTATAGCCTCTTATGCGTGGACCGGGCCTTTGGGTTTTTCTTCTACTGCCGCCAACCCAACTGTAAGTTCAGGTCTGCCATCAACGGGTAATTATACGCTCGTGGTAACCGATGGTACAGGTTGCAGCGCGCAAACCACGGTGAACGTTCCGGTTTTCCCGGCGCCTTCTACAACTATAAGTCCGCTTACTCCAACCGCTTTTTGTGCAGGCGGAGACTGTACACTCGAAGCAACTGTTGTTGCGGGTAATACATACCAATGGTATGACAACGGAACTCCAATAGTCGGAGCAACAAACACTTCTTATACCTCAGCCGGCAATGGTAGCTACAAGGTAGAAGTTACCGACGTAAACGGTTGCTCTGCAATTACTACCGCACCTACCAATACTGTTTTGCTCGATACTCCATTTGTAGCTCCGGGTGATACTGTGTTGCTTTGTAATGGCGAAACGGTAACATTATCAGTTGACGTTAATGGCGTAGGAAGCGGTATTGCTTACCAATGGCAAAAGAACGGTTCCAATATCGGCGGTTCTATCAGCAATTCTTATCTTGTTTCGGCTTCGGGTATCTATCGTTGTCAGGTATCGGTACCATCTACAACGTGTTCAACCGTTTCGAGGGAAGTGTATGTTGTGGTGAATAGTTACCCGGTGCCGGTTATCGCATTTTCAGGCGGCGCTTTGAGTACTGCATCAACTTTTGTTGCTTACCAATGGTTCCTGAACACAGTTGCAATAGCAGGCGCAACATCCAGCACGTATGTTCCGACAGTTCCGGGTAGTTACCGGGTGCGTGTTACTGACAATGCCGGGTGTTCTGCATATTCAAATGCGTTCCCTACGTACACAACCGGAGTAACAGAATTGAGTAATGGGGGAGTTAAAGTATTCCCTAATCCTGTTCATGACAAACTCTATGTTGTTGGATCCACTGCAGTTACTGCAGTAGTTACCGCAGTTGATGGCAGGGTTCTTGCAACTGAAAAGAACGCAACCGTCTTAGACATGAATGAGTATCCAGCTGGTCTATATATCATCAATTTCTATAACGAGGCTGGTGACAAAGTAGGGATGGAGAGGATTTACAGGAACTAATTAATTGCAGAACGATATAGAATTTAGACACTTTTAACAGGAAAAATATGAAAGTATTGAAGGCCCTTCTTGCAGCACTGATTGTTAGTTTTACCGGCAATGCGCAGCTTATTGCACTGAATCCAACATCGGAAGGGGGATTTGAATTGGGTACATCGTTTTCGGCAAACGGATGGGTTGAGGTGACTCCTCCAACTAATCGTTGGATCGTTTCCGGTACGGCACCCTATGCAGGTTCCAATGTCGCTTTTGTGTCAAATGGTACTGCAAACACTTATACATTCACCACTGCTCAGACTTGTCACATTTATCGTGATGTTACTATCCCTTCAAGTTCGGTAGCAATCACGCTCAGCTTTTACTGGAGAAGTACTGGTCAGATAGGTACAGACCGTTTGTTAGTTTACACTGCACCTGTTTCCGTTACTCCCGTTGTTAATGTTCCCGCAGCTCCGGCAACTACACTGGCGGCTGCAGCAACACTCGTTTGGACTCAAACTGCGACATCGGCCGGTTACACACTCGCAACGGTTTCGCTCCCTTCCAGCCTTGCAGGGACAACGTTCCGTTTGATATTTACGTGGCAGAACGATGCAGCTACCGGTGCAAACCCGCCCGCTGCGGTTGATAATATTTCGGTTACCTACAACTGCGCTTTTCCAAGCCCAATTGCAGGAGTAACAACCATTTGTGAAGCTGGAACATCGGTGTTAGGCAGTGCGTCTCCTGGTGGCACATGGGTAAGTTCAAACCCTTCAGTTGCTACAATATCGGCTTCAGGAAATGTTACTGCGAATGTGCAGGGGACTACTACAATATCGTACACAACAGGTTGCGCAAATCCTGCTACTACAGTTGTAACTGTAATTGCGGCTCCTTCTCCAATTTCGGGTCCATCAGCAGTTTGTGAGGGTTCATCAATCACGCTGACTGATACTGCGTGGGGAGGTGGTTGGACGAGCTCTGCTCCGTCATACGCGTCTATTAACCCAATAACCGGAGTGGTTAATGGTTTGGTTCCGGGGATCGCCACAATGACTTATGCTAATGGTTGCGGCTCTCCAGTCACGAAAACAATAACTGTAAATCCGATACCCGCGCCGATAACAGGTGGAGATACCGTTTGTGAGGGTGGTGGCACGCTCGCACTTTCAAGTGCTTCGGCAGGTGGAACATGGAGTAGTTTAAGTACAGCTAATGCCACGGTAGGATCTTCCTCGGGAGTTGTAACGGGCGTATCTGATGGTACTGCGGCTATCGTTTATACCAATTCTTTTGGCTGTTTTGTATCGAAATTGGTGACTGTGTCCGCATTGCCGGCACCTATAACCGGTATCGCACCTTTTTGTGTCGGAAGCACCCTTACTCTTACAAGTACTTTCCCGGGTGGAACCTGGAATAGCGCTATGCCGGGCATAGCTATGATTTCTGCTTCTGGAGTAGTTACAGGACTTTCAGCCGGCTTTACTACAATTTCATACAGCAATGGTTGCGGCCCCACCACAGCAATGGTAAGTGTAGATGCTTTACCGGCATCTATTACCGGTTTTGATACAGTTTGTGTAGGGGGGACAACTACGTTCGCAAACTCAGTGTTGGGTGGTACATGGTCTAGCGGCAATCCAACTATAGCATCAGTTCTGCCGACTTCCGGTATCATTACAGGTGTTTCTGCTGGTGTTGCAGTCATTTACTACATCATGCCGGGTGGCTGTCAGATCTCGCGTGTCGTGCGTGTTGTGGATGTTCCGGGTCCTATTACAGGTCCTACGGAAGTATGTCCGGGCAGTTTCATTACTTTGAGCAACGGTACACCGGGTGGAACATGGACAAGCTATGCGCCGGGTTCAGCATCGATCAATCCGACCACTGGTGTCGTGACAGGCATCAATCCGGATATCGTTTCTATTGGTTATACGACGCCTGCTGGGTGCGTTGCCTATACGTCTGTTACTGTTAATCCTATTCCTTCCCCAATTATTGGCGGCGTAAAATACTGCGCTACCGATATTGATACGTTGTTCAATGCGAGCGCAGGTGGTACATGGACATCTGTTACGCCGGGAGTTGCGAGTATTGGTAGTACGACAGGTATTATGACAACGCTGGCAGGTGGTACCGCTATCATCAGGTACACCCTCACAGCTACTGGTTGCTCTACTACAAAATCGTTCACCGTTAACCCGCTGCCGATACCCCCGATAAATTTTGTGTGGGCGACCAACACATTTGAGACCGGCACCTGGTACGTAAGCTATCAGTGGTATCATAGTGTATTCGGTAAGTTGCCTGGGGCAACACTATACAAAGTTGCCGGTACTTTCAATGGTAACTATACTGTTGAAGTGACTGACACAAACGGTTGTATCAATAGGTCAAGCCCTGCTCCATATGCTACATGGATGGGAGTTGGTTCAGTGCAAGGCCAAACCGTTTACTCTGTCTTCCCTAACCCGGCTACAGATGTATTGTTCATAGACGCTGACCGGCAGGTGAATGCACTGATAAGTAGCATTGATGGAAAGGTGCTGATCGATCAGCGTAACGCGAAATCAATAGATGTTGCTTCACTTCCATCAGGATTATACATGCTCACTTTGTACAATACAGATGGTGTTAAGGTCGGTGTTGAGAAATTTACTAAACAATAGAATTAGTAGCCAGACAGGAATAGAATATTAAACCAAGCAGGGAAATGAAAAAATTACTTTTCTTATTTATTGCAATTTGTGCCGGTGTTGTCGCGTTCGCACAGAATATTTACCAGCCCAGTGGTACGTCAATGTTCACAGGTGCGAACACCTATTGTGTTGGCGCCCCGATAACAACGCCTTTGAGGGTTGCGTACACAACATGTAATGGAGGTGCCGGTGCTCCTGTTGGTGCATCGTGTCAGGTACGTTGGTATTACAACCCCACTAACACTACAACAATTGGTGGAGCTACGGTTCTCGTAAGCGGGCCTGTTCCTTTCACGTCTACAACATCAGCATCTGATACGTTGTCATATACACCTTCTCTCAGTTTAGGAGGTAACTACTATTTCTTTTGTGTGATAGAGTGGACCGGTGGTTCTGCTTCCTGTGGCCTTTCCACTGGTTCAATTGTGACTTCAGGTACGCAACTCGTCTCTATCAGTCCAGCTCCCATTTCACCCGCTGCTCCGATAAATATTTGTCAGGGGGCTACAACGGTGCTTACCAATACTTTTACCGGTGGTAAATGGACCAGCTCTAATCCCGGTGTTGTGGCTATCGATTCTACTTCAGGTCTCGCATCTGGTGTTACGGTAGGAGGTTCATTCATTACCTACAGGTTAGGAGGCTGCTACGTCACAGCGTTTATGTATGTGAATGCTAATCCAGCCGTTATTGCACCAACGGCCATTTCAAACATATGTGTTGGCGGTACGCTAAATCTCACCAACAGTACACCCGGTGGTACCTGGACAAGTACCAATCCAACAGTTGCCTCGGTTGGTTCCGCTTCAGGTCTCGTTTCTGCTTTTACTGCCGGTAATGCTACAATTTCATACATTTTTACTGCTACCGGTTGCTATTCAACTAAGACACTCACTGTGTTGCCGAATCCGGCCGCTATCGGTGGAAGTTCAAACGTATGTGTTGGCGGATCAACAACGCTGACAAACACTACTGTGGGTGGAAGCTGGTACAGCAGCAATACTTTCAGGGCAACAGTTAATGCGGCTACAGGTGCCGTTTCCGGAGTCTCTGCAGGTACTGTCACCATATCTTATATACTGCCATCCACAGGCTGTTTCAGCACACGGATCATGACTGTGAATGTTGCTCCGGCAGCTATCACCGGACCGGGTCAGGTTTGTGCTACAGCAACCATTTCACTCGCAAATGGAGTTGCCGGTGGTGTATGGTCAAGCAGTAATCCGACTTTTGCGTCGGTTTCTTCTACCGGTGTTGTGACGGGTGGTACAGCAGGTACTGCGGTTATCAGCTATACGACCGGAGGTTGCGCTCCTGCTATTAGGGTAATCACGGTGAATTCATTGCCTGCTTCTATTGCCGGTATCAATCAGACGTGTAACGGTCAGACGACGACCCTTTCCAGTTCATTTTTGGGTGGTAAATGGAGGAGTAGTGATACACTCGTTGCCCGAATTGATTCTATGACAGGTGTCGTATCCGGTTTGTCAATGGGAGTGATCACTATCACCTATACGGGTTCTGCGGGTTGTTACACTACAAAGTCGCTCACAGTTCATCCGCTTGCTCCGATCGTAGGAGAGGATACTATCTGCGTAGGTTCGTCAATTGCGCTCACCAATATCGTTGGTGGTGGTACCTGGGTTAGCGGCAATCCACTTAATGCGTCGATTGATACTTTTTCAGGAGTTATGCAGGGATTAGTAAATGGAATCACATTCGTTGATTACATTTTACCAACGGGTTGCCGTACGTCCAAGTTCATTCATGTTCTGCCTACACTGCCTCCTATTGGTGGACCGTTGGTTCTTTGCAGTAATTCTGTCGTTACTTTATCGAATGGGGTTACCGGAGGAACATGGACTTCTTTCAATCCATATGTGGCAGAAATAGAAGCGTCCACAGGTAAAGTGTCCGGCCATGCAGCCGATACCGCTACAATAGTTTATAAGATCTATGGATGTCAGATGTCAGATGTTGTAACGGTTAATCCATTGCCAACGCCAACCTTGTCATTTGACTGGACTACCGGCAAACTTAGCACTGAATTCGGTTTTGTCTCTTATCAGTGGTTCGATAGTTCTTCCGGCCCTATACCTGGTGCTACTAATAACTCAATCATTCTGCCTCCTGTTTACGATAAGTACTATGTCGTAGTGACGGACGGAAATGGTTGTTCAGCACCAACTAAATGGTTTAAAGTTCCGCTTGGCGTTAATGATGTGAATGGTAAAGTCGGAGTAGCAGTTTACCCAAATCCGGTAACATCAGTGCTTAATATAGCTTCTGCAACTGCGGTAAATGCCGTGATAAGCGGCCTTGAAGGACGGGTTATTACCGAGGTGCGCAATACACGTACAGTGAATGTTGCTATGTTGCCGGCGGGTATGTATCTGATTTCCATATTCAGCAACGATGGCCAACTTATGAGCGTGCAGCGTTTCGTGAAGGAATAGTTAGTTCATCACATAATTTCATATAAAGAGGCATCCCATAGGATGCCTCTTTTATTTATAGATAGTTGTTTAAGGTACTGTGTTTCAAGTTG